>CAJZIB010000007.1 GCA_916049555.1 uncultured Candidatus Saccharibacteria bacterium
GCGGAGTGACTGGAGTTCAGACGTGTGCTCTTCCGATCTATATGGCGAAAGAAAGATCTCAAAAGAGGCGCCTTTTTCGGAGGCAGACCAATTAATTTTGGCGCGTTTTTCATATTTGCCGTTTACGAAAATCAGTCTGGGAAAATTCGAGACAATCGGATCCATTATCAGAAAAATGAACTCCTTGCCTAACAAATATTTCTGCTGGCCAGATGACGAGGAATACATTAAGCTACTTAGACATACAAAGCGTTTCGCAAAAATGCGGGTCAGCCACTTTGTGCGAAATGACGACAAGAACCTTGAGAAACAATTTTCCGCCATTACAATTCATATGAATTTTCAGCGAGCGTATCTGTCTTTTTTCGGCACTGATAGCTCGATTACCGGTTGGAAAGAAGATTTCAATATGGCTGTTTTAGATAAAATCCCAGCCCAGATTGAAGCTCTAGAGTACTTAAAGAAGATCAGCCGCAGGTTTTTCTGGAAAAAACTATACCTTGGTGGTCATTCGAAGGGTGGAAATGTTGCGATTTTTGCAGCCATCCATGCTTCCGATGGGATCCAGGAGAAAATCCAGGCAGTCTATAATTACGATGGCCCGGGAATACGCAAGGATTTAGTCGACCAAGATACTGGACCGGTGCAGGTGCTTGAAAAAATCCATAGTTTTGTCCCACAAGAATCGGTGATTGGTCGTTTATTTGAGCACCGCGAAGGTTTGACAATCGTTTTAAGTACCGCTAAAAATCTGTACCAACATGATATTTATTCCTGGCAAGTGAATGGTAATAAATTTGTGCGTTCTAAAACTACTAAGCGTAGCGATATGATTAATCGCACGATTAATAAATGGATGCAGACGGCTAGTCAGGATGAGATTAAAATTTTTATTAATGGGATGTTTGAGATCTTTGCTTCAGTCGAGCTGAATAATCCGATCGAGCTAATGCGTAAATGGAAGCATTTTGGACCAAAGATTTTAAAAGAATTCATGAATGCACCAAAAGAAAAGAAGAAGGTGATTTCTGAAGTTTGGAGAAAACTCGGCGAGTCTTTGATTCGCTCGCAGATTGAACAGAACGAACTACTAGTGAAATTTAATAAAACCTTTAGACAGAAGAAAAAGTAATACAATGCGTAATTTTCGTTTAGATCAGAATTTTCTAAGAAGCCCGAAGCTGGCATTATTCTTGATTGGACATTCAAACATCAAGAAGCGTGATCTCGTAATTGATATTGGGGCAGGTTCAGGTGTAATCACCTCTGCACTAGCTAAGCGTTGCAGGAAAGTAATTGCGGTCGAGAAAGATACAGAGACTGCAAAACGACTAAGGGAAAATCTTGCAAGGCAAAATATTACCAATGTTGAGGTTTTTGAGGGGGATTTTCGCGAAATGAAGCTCCCAGACGAGCCATACAAAGTTTTTGCTAATCCCCCGTTTTCCCTATCGGCTGAGGTATTTTACAAGCTTCTTAGCTTAGAAAATCTGGATGGAAAAATTTGCAAAAAAGAAGGCGAAGCCCCACGTCGACCAGAGGCCATTTATTTAATCTTGCAAAAACAACTGGCGCTTAAATTAATTATTACCGAGAGACATTATACGAGCCAACTAGGGCGACTACTTACAGAAGATTATGCGACGAAGATTCGTCTGCCACTGAAGCCCACAGATTTCACGCCACCACCAAAGGTGCCGACTGTCTTGTTTGAGGCTAAAAAGATTATTATCTAGAAGATCTTATCTAGAAGATCTTATTTGAGATTTTTGTCCAGTCCGGCAGCGAGATAACGCTCGACGTAGCTATAGTCCCAGTTGGTATCAAAGCCTGAAGACGTAAAATTATTAAATTTAAAACTTGGCATGCCACCAAGATTATGACGCAACATTAAGGTAGTAGCATCCGCGGTATTTTGCTTGACGGTTTCGAGCATTTTATGTTCAGAAAGACAAGATTTAAAAGAGTTATCAAGCTTCACGTCACTCGCAATACTCTCCCAGTAGGCGGGAGTGAGGTCTTTGATGGCGGGAGCATTTTTTGAAGAACCAATTCCCTTGCTGTGGTAGTCCTGCCAGAGACGACGAATGGCCTGATGGTAGTAGTCCCAGAAACGGTTTTGGTCGGTGGCACAGGCAATAGCCTCAGCTCCCATCCTTGAAAAGCCGCGCTTATCCATGTTGTTCTCATAAAGAAAATCCGTGACGCGAACCTCAAAGACAATATCATGGTCCTTTAAATATTTATCGAATTTTTCCTGATTTTCCATGGCAAGACGAGAGAAGACGTCGCAATATGGACACATGATGTCGGTCATCATGATGTAATGATTTTTAGCTTTTTTATTACCCAAGATTGTGCGTTCATCACGAATACCACTCAGATCTTGATTTTTTGGGGCAGAAGTGAGTGCGATGGAAAGAAAGAGGATGACGATAATAAAAATTACCGCGAAACGGACGAGACGGCCGAGGAGACTATTTGTGGAGCCGGCTGCGGGACTTTTAGGATCAGTAAAATCGGATTCGGAAAAATCGGTTTTGATTGAACTATTCATTTGCCTCCTTGCTGTTTTTTAGCTTTTCCTGAGATTTTGTGCGGTATTTTTCATCTTCGATAATAATATAAGCCTCGTAACCAATTTTCTTAAAGACGAAAAAGGCGAGTAGAAGAGAGATGGAATTTAAGACGACGGAAATTGTACCAACTAGAGCAAGTCCAGAGGAGCCAAGGATGGAAATGATAACAGGAGCAAGCAGAGCGGTACCACAGGTTGGACAGCCGGAGCTTAAGAGGAAGAAGCTGGCGATAATGCCAGTGCGTTGGAGTTCATCCGGGAGGGATTGTTTGCGGAAATTTAGAATAAAGAAGAGGAGACCAACCAGCGTGGATTGCACAAGATTGAGACTGGTGAGATAGAAAAAATCAGGCCAAGTGCGACCAACTCCCACTACAGCAAGAAAAGTATCGAGGATCAAAACTAATTTGCCGCGAAGATTGGAGAGCTGAAAAAGTTGCCAGTTTGCAGTGCCGGAAGCAAAGAAATTGAGGAGAAAGCCGAAGATGAAGAAGCATAAAAGAAACGGGACTAGAAAATTTCGTCTGACAAAGAGTCTTGGCAAAACATGAATGGCACAGAAAAACTGTTGTTTTGTATGTTTAAGTTTTTTCTGGGCCTGCTTTTTTAATTTAAGAAATTTACTGGGAGTATTTTCCATCAGAATCCGCCATCTTATAAATCAGCGATTTTTACACGAACTTGTTCTAAGGTATCACGATTTCGGACGGTCACTGTGTCATCTTCGAGCGTATCAAAATCGATTACTACGCATTTTGGCGTACCAATTTCATCCTGTTTGCGGTAACGCTTACCAATGTTACCAGAGTCATCCCAAGTAACATTGCCATACTTCTTACGCAAGGTTTGATATACCTGCTGAGCCTTATCAACTAGTTCTGGTTTGTTCTTTAGGAGTGGTGAAACACAGAAAT
This sequence comes from uncultured Candidatus Saccharibacteria bacterium, assembly GCA_916049555.1. Lineage (GTDB taxonomy): Bacteria > Patescibacteriota > Saccharimonadia > Saccharimonadales > Saccharimonadaceae > Nanosyncoccus. The sequence continues at coordinate 3,493 of CAJZIB010000007.1, forward strand.
GGAATGGTGCGAAATCTTCAGGAAGTTTTAGGAAGACACGCTTTTTGCCATTCACTTCATCTTCATGGTAGGCAGCAGAAAGAACCGCCATCACAAGACGCTCCACACCAAAGGATGGCTCGATGACATGTGGTACAAAACTTTCACCGGTTTTCTTATCACGGTATTCCATGTTTTTACCAGAGGCGCGAGCGACATTTTGAAGATCAAAATCAGTGCGATAAGCAAGCCCCATCAACTCCTCGGATCCGATTGGAAAATCAAATTCGACATCAACTGTGCGCTTTGAATAGTGTGCGCGATCCTCTGCTGGGACCTCGTATTCATGAATCATGTGTTCAGGAAGCTGCATGACTTTTTCAAGAAAGACATGAATATCTTTAAGTAGATCTTCAAAGATACGTTCCCAGTCGTTTGGATGGACAAAGTACTCAATCTCCATTTGCTCAAGTTCACGACAGCGGAAGATAAAATCGCGTGGAGAAATCTCATTACGAAAAGCCTTACCTTGCTGAGCGAGACCAAAAGGTAGGTCTGGATAGATATTGTCGACTACATTTTTATAATTAGTGAAGATTCCCTGTGCGGTCTCAGGACGGAGGTAGGCTACAGAGGTCTCATCGGAAACTGCACCGACGTGAGTTTCAAACATCATATTGAATTGTTTAACCTCGCCCCAGTTAATTTTGCCACAGGTCGGACACTTAATGCCGGCCTTCATCAACTCATCGCGCGTAATATTGGTCGAAAGATCATGACCTTCGGCGGTTTTAGCTAACTTATCCGCACGGAAGCGCCCATGACATTCATTACATTCGACTAGAGGGTCAGAGAAAGTTGCAGCATGCCCAGAAGCTACCCAAGTTTTTGGATTCATAATAATAGCAGCATCAACACCGAGCATATCTTCACGATCTTCAACCCAGTATTTCCACCAAGTTTGCATAATTTTGCGTTTAAGAGCGACACCGAGTGGACCAAAATCCCAAGTACCTGCCATACCACCATAAACATCGGAGCCCTGAAAAATAAATCCGCGACGTTTACATAGACTAACGATATCTTCGAGTTTTGCCATATTTTGCTCCTGTTATTTCTGTCTATTATAGCATTTCAGGCAGCAATATGGGATAGCATCGGAAGAAAAGGTGTGAGGTTCTTGATTTTGAGGACGACACCAAGATTAGTACTGAGAATGAGTCGCAGAATTTTAATGACATTTTGATCAATACTACCGGATTGGTCCGGGCGCCTAACAAAGACTTTTTCAAAATCATCCCAGTCATACGTGGCAGTTGGCTCAAGTTTTTGATTATTACTGTCATAAAATACATTGATTTCTTCCCCGCTGATTTTGGCGAGATTTAGTTTAAAATAAATCGAAATGAGTTGGCGTCTATTTTGGTCGAGGTAGAATTGATTGATGTAATAGAGAGTTTGGCGGGTGAGTGAAAAAAGTTCAGCAGAACTGATATGGTGAGTGATTCGACCGATTTGTTTGAGAAAGTTTGAGGCAAGCTCTAGAGTCTCTAGATCGGAAATAATGTTTTGGTAAAATTCGATAGCCTTGGCAGAAGTGAGGACGCCAAACTGCTCCGCCTCGGATTCGGTCTTTTTCGTATCGCGCTGATGAACCACAATTTTTGATAAACAAAACATTTCAATGCCACCAGCCAATTTTGATTTTTCTCGACGCGCCCCCTTAGCAATACCAGAAACGCGACCGTCTGGCGTTAAAAAAGTCACGATACGATCACCTTCATTATAATTAACTCGCTTCAGAACGATGGCTTCGGTTTTGATATCTGCCATTTTTATTTTCCTTTCTCTTGATTGAGCTTTTGGGAACCCTTCTTGGCACAGCCAACTGTGCGGTTTTTGATGAGATTGCTCTTTTGGCCACTTCTAATCTTAACGGAGAGAATTTCTGAAATTGCTGCCGGTAAATCCTGCGGCGTCATGGTGGCCTTATTTAGAATCTTCTTTACATTATAACTTTCAAGGGTTTGCATGGGAAAATTCAGAGAGGAAACGATAATAATTGGGATATTTGAAAGGTCCGAATAGGAAGCGATTTCATTTAGAAAAGTAAAGCCGTCCGGACCGGTCAGAAGGACGTCGAGAATAATAACAGAGGGTGGCGTGCAACCATCTGGCAATGCACTAATAGTATCAATGGCGTTTTCGAAGGTACTAACGGTAGAATTTGGGAAGGCTCGGCGAAGACTTTTTGAGAAAAGCCTGGCAAAGATTGGGTCATCTTCGAGAATGAGAAATTCAAGTGATTCGCTTTTAGTTTCTGGCTGGGGTTTAAGGAAGGATTCAATCTGCATAATAATCTCGTATTAAAAACTGAAGGCGACCTGACGGGAGGCAGGAATGCGGATCTTAAAACTTGTGCCATCACGATGACGCACGGCAAGCATTTCAGCCTGCATGTATTTAGAAAATTTCGAGGCAATATAGAGGCCGAGTCCAGAGCTTCCTGGACGCATACTGATGTGGGTCGGCTGATTCAGTCCGTCCCGAATTTCTTGCCAAATCTTTGTTGGGAGGGCCGGACCAAAATCACGTACGGAAACCTCGACCATCTCACCACAATCAGAAATTGAAAGTTTCGATTCAGTTTCGGGAGTGGAATAATGTACAGCGTTGGTGCAAAAATTGTAGATAATACTAAATAATAGATCAGGATTAGCGATGACTAAGTCAGTCCGACTTTTGTAAACTGCTTGGAGATTGCGCTGGTTGCTTGCAAAATATGGACGAAGCTCAGTGAGGACATGATCACAGATATGGCGGACAGAGACAGGCTCCATGGAGAAAAGTCCATCCTCGAGTCTAGCGACCTTAGTGAGATCATTCACCTGACGAAGGGCACGCTCAGAGATTATTACAAGTTCATCACGAGTCTGTTCGAGTTCAAGGCGTGAATCTTCAGCAAAATCCATTGAGAGCGCAAGTTGACGCATAACAGCAAGAGGGCTTTTCAGCTCATGCGCAGCAATAGCTAAACCTCCGACCTCACTTAACATAATTAAATTATAGCAGAGAAGTCGGAGTTTTAATATTTTGTACCTAAGATTTCGCCGTCGCAGCCGGGTTGATTAGATTAGCTATTGAAGCGGATGGTTGAGAGAATTTTCTCGAAGTTTTCGCGGAAGACGTTGCTGGAATCGGTGCGTAAGATAGCGGTTTTATCGCGGATCTTAAAGATACAGACAATTCCTTGATAGTCGTTGTCGAGCTTCCCGGTGAAGACATTAACGTTAACTTTATTTACGACTTTCGAAGCAACCGTCATTTCACCATCTTGTACTTTACGATTGTAATCCTCAAGTACGCTATCAATTTGTTCGGTACGGATGGAGACTCGGAGGGCCATGATTGTAGTATCGGAAACGACGTTGACCTGACCAGGATTGAGATAAGCGTTAAATTCACCACCACGGCTGGCATCATCAGGAATATAAACACTCCAGTTTTTTGGATATTCGAAGGTGAGCGAACCAAAATCGGCAGGACCAGAAAAGGTCAGGAACGGATATTGTTCTTTTTCAGCAAACTCGTTCTCAAGTTTTGCCTGCAATTGATTCTTTGCTTCTGCTACTGCAACATCAATTTTTCCCTGGACATTAGTGCTCGCCTCACTCCACTTGAGAGTCATCCAAATGAAGAGACCGATGAAGAGGACGGCAAGGAGAGAAACGACGATGAGACCGATGGTTTTTAAGAGATCGACACGGTTTTTGGCACGCGCAATGCGCTCCGCCTCTTTTTTCTCCTCGTCGGTCATCATGTTAAAATCTTTATTCAAGAGATTATTTGTGTTGGCGCTGACTGAAGACTGGAAATTATTAATTGGAGTAGTTTGGAAACTATTTGATTGTGCTAATGACTGAAAATTCTGAGGTTGAAAATTCTGAGGTTGAAAAGCTTGAGATTGTGAAGTTTGATATTGTGAAGATTGAGAATGCAAGGCTTCTTGCGACTGATAACCTTGCGCCTGAAATCCCTGTAGTTGTGTGCTTTGAGACTGAAAACCTTGAGACTGAGTTCCCGGATTTGGGTTCCAAAAATTCGCGTCGTGCGCAACCCCACCTTGATTATTATTAAAATTATTCGAACCCTGATTATCCATATATCTCTATTTTACTTATGATTATTTTTTTGTAAAGTTTTTACAGCAAAGACCTTTATTCCTTACTAAAATCGCGGTCAATAATTTCAATTTGATTCTTGATTTCACTAAGATCAGATTCAATTTCCTTGGCGGCAGTAGCTGCGGCTTGGTATTTCTCGGCGGCCTGTTCTAGAGAAAAATCTTCTCCATAAAACCACTCAATCTGCTGATCAAGTTGCTCAAGTTTCTGATTGATAGTTAGTTTTTCTGTGCTAGTCTTTTCCTTTTTCATATCTTCCTCACTTTATGATTCTTTGATATCTTTAGATTCTTTAATATTTTTAGATTCTATACTTCTTGCTTTCTCAGTAATTTTTAGAATTTTTGCTTCCATATTTTCTGACTTGGTTTCAATATTAATTATTGAATCTGGCTTTATATCGCCGCGAATTATAGCATAACCACGTTTTAAAATGATGGCTGGATTGAGATTCTCGATAATCTGTGTTTTTTGTCTAATTTTCTGGAGTTCAAGCTCGATCACGTTATTTAATTTGGTTCGAACGGAAACTAACTGTTCCCTTAGTCCTTGTTCCTGTAGCTCGATTTTATTCTTAATTTGCTGATTAATGCGATTGATTTGGAGTTTAAGAGAATGAATTTCGGCCTGACGGTCACGAGTCAAAAACTGGGCAGCATTACTTGGAGTAGAAGCAGCAAAATCTGCGGCAAGATCAGCTAGGGATTCGTCGATCTCATGACCGATTCCCGTGATGATTGGAATGCGACTGGCCGCAACGGCGCGGACAAGCTTTTCATCGTTAAAAATTGCAAGATCATCCTTAGAGCCACCACCACGAATCAGTGCGATAACCTGGCAATCTGTGAACTGGTTCATATATTCTATGGCGCGAATAATCTGATCTACCGCTGGCAATCCTTGCACCTGAGTGTGGGCGACCTGGACCTTTAGTTCTCCCCAACGCTCGTTAATAATTTTTATGAAGTCAGCATAACCGGCAGCCTGAGTGGAAGAAATTACGCCAATGCGCTCAAAAGTTCGCAAGATTGGACGCTTTTTTGCCTGATCAAAGAGACCTTCTTTCTGCAATTTGGCCTTAAGCAATTCGAAAGCTTTTTTGAGACTACCTTCACCAAGTGGATGAAAACGTTTGACGGTTAAACTGAATTTTCCGAAGTTGGTTAACTTTGGGGTAGCCTGGATGGCGATTTTCATGCCATCCTCTAGAGGAAAATTACCCATTTGATAGACAGTCATAAAACATCCGACCGACGACTCGGCGTCTTTAAGATCGAAGAAAATCCACTTGCCCTGGTTTATTTTGAAGCTACTGACTTCGCCATAAACCACCACATCACCGAGGCCAGTTTCTAGCACCTGGTTGGTGACGGCAACAAACTGGCTAACGGTGAATTTTGGAGCTTCTGACATTATTTCTCTTCTTTGGTGGCAGCTTCAAAAACTTTTTGCTTGTCGGCTTTGCCAATCTTAGAGATGGCGTTTTGATAGAAGCCGTAACCTGAGACAATGGTATTGAGTAGCACGATCACACGAGTGACGATAACCACGGTACTGGCAACTGCGAGGTTGGTACCAAGAACACACATAACTGTGATCATTGATCCCTCGTATCCACCAACACCACCAGGAGTAGGAAGAACAGCACCAATTAGGGAACCAAGAGCTTCGGCGACCATAATTTGTGGGAAGATTTCACCATGCCCGAGCGAGAGCGCGACGATCTCGTAAGTAGCAATCTCAAGGAAGTTATAAAGGAAGCCCCAGATTAAAGGCTGAATAAGTAGTTTTTTATCCTTTTTGGCGGTAATGAAATCATCATGAAGATCGAGGAAGTACTGATTGACCTTATCAAAATCGAGCACTTTCTCTTTTTTACCAAAGGTGACACGCCTGACAATGCCATTCGTAATTGAGGTAATTTTCTTGGCAGCCCATTTGATCATTTTCTTGCTTGAAACGATGGCGGTTAGAACAGCCATGGCGGCAATAATACCAACACTCATAGCACCGACGGCCCAGACCATCCAGTGCGCACCATTTGGCACGCTGCCGGTGACTAGAAGGAAGATGATTGCAAGAATCGTCTGAGTCTGATTTGCGAGGATGGTAATGAAGTAGCGTAAAAGATACATGAAGCTCACCTGACCAGCGGTGGCACCATAGTTTTTCAAGCGCCAAGTGATGTAGCCTAGGCCAGAAACACCACCGGATGGAATGGCGTGATTAACGAAGTTGAGCTCAAAAGAAATACGAGCCAGCTCCCAAGTTGAGATTTTCTGGACTTCTCTTTCCCTCTTTTTACCTTCAGCTTTCTGTTTGCCAGCCATGTAAGCAAAGAAGATCTTACCAGCACAGTAGTACATGAAGAGTTGTTCTGGGATGAGCAGAACAACGATTAAAAGATTGATACTAAACTCGCCGCCTTCAATACAGTGTCCTCCAAAAATACAGTTGGCAGCAGCAGTAATTTGGTCCCAGGCGCCCCAGACAACAAAAGCCACGAGAGCGAGAGTGATTAGACTAAGAATTTTTTTAAACATATCCCTAATATTATAGCATACGATTTTGCGACACAAGTGTTTTATTGGATAGTGGTTTGTTTGATATAATTGATATATGAAATATGTAGCAATTGCAGGACGTCAACCTTTAATTTCCCTGGCCGAAATCCAGGCACTTTATGACAAAGCGACGAGACTAGTCGGCAAGAAGCTAGTTTTCTTTGAAATTAACGAAGATGGTGAAGAAAATATATCGCCGGACATCAATCGTCTCGGTGGTAGCCTGAAACTTGGCAGGTTTTTTGATACAGATTTTAGTAAATTAGCTAAATTTCTAGCTACCGCACATCCGGAAGGTAAAATCACTTTAGGTATTTCAGATTTTTCTAAGCAGAAAAAGTCCGGACTAGCCAAACAAAAAAGCATGGAGCTAAAACGCAATTTAGCGAAGATGGGGCATAGTGTTCGGGTAATCACGAGTAACGAACCGGAGATTTCTTCTGCAACCGCACATCATAATCAATTAGGTGAAAAGGCTGGGTGTTTTGAAATTTTCTTAATCGACCGCGAGATATATCTGAGCCTCGGTACGCAAAACATCACCGCCTACACCGAGCGCGATCAGGCGCGACCAGCAAGAGACGCCAAAGTTGGGATGCTGCCACCGAAACTTGCTCAGATCTTAATTAATCTATGTGGTAAATTGCCGGAAGGAGCAAGAGTGCTTGATCCATTTTGTGGAACTGGCGTGGTATTACAAGAAGCGGCCATTATGGGATATATACCATATGGAACAGACCTAAATGAGCGTATGGTGGAGTATTCGAAAAAGAACCTGAGCTGGCTTTTTAACGAGCGCAATCAGAAACGTTTTAAGATTCTTCCAGATCTGATCCAGAAGAAGGACCAGATACTTAATACGATTTCAGTGGGAGATGCCACTAGTTTTACTTGGGAGGGAGAGATTGACGCCGTAGCTTTTGAAGGTTACCTCGGTGCACCAATGTCTAAGCCGCCAGTCGATATAAAATTCAAGACTGAAAAAGCGAAGTGTAGAGAGATTGCGATGGGATTTTTGAAAAATATCACCCCGCAAATAAAATCAGGAACACCAGTAGTGATGGCGCTTCCAGCTTGGCTGAGAGAGAATGGCAAATACGCCGGACTAAACATTCTTGACGAAATTCAAGAGATGGGATATAATTTTGAAAAGTTTCAAGACTTGAGTCAATCGGATTTACTCTACTATCGGGAAGGTCAGATTGTGGCTCGAGAAATAATAGTAATAAGGAAAAGATAGGCTAAAATATGTCACATGTTAAAGCTGGTGGAACCGCGAAAAATGTCCACAATAACGCTGGCCAACGCCTTGGTGTAAAACGCTTTGGTGGTCAAAAAGTACGCTGTGGTGAAGTTTTGGTTCGCCAAACTGGTAGCACCAAAATCGCCGGTGAAGGTACTTACATCTCTCGCAACTTCACCATTCACGCTGCAAAAGATGGTGTAGTCACTTTTGTGAAGACTAAGAAAACTCATTTCTCTGGTCGTTCATTACCACGTGTTCGCGTAGAAGTTCGCTAAGAAGTCAAGTAAAATAGGTCCCGCGAAGGACCTATTTTTTATGCTAAAATGAGTCTATGAATATATTGATCGTGGGCAATATAATTAAAGATATTTATCTTGATTTTGAAGCAAATTTATTTGAAACGGACCGGAATCAGCAAAAAGTTTTGGAAACCACGCTTGATGAGGAATCACTTTTTTATAAAAACCATATGACGGTGCGAAGCGGGGCAAGTATTGCGGAAGAGGTTTTTCAGAACTTTAAAATCCAAACTGAATTCGCCGGAGATGTGGCCGATACTCGATATATCATAAAGAGCGGAAGGTCGGTCAAATATCTAACCTCTAAATATGCTAAACCGAGTCGTTTTTTAAAGCCTGAAACTACACCAGATTGGTTATTTATTGACCGCTCAGCCAGATTAAATACGTCAAACCTAAAACAAATATTAGCCTGGCTAAAAATGAATCCTAGTGTCAAGGTAGCAATTTTTACGGGCGTAAAGTTCGAGAAGCTTCTAGTTAGGCGTGACGATTTTAGCGCCCATCAACTACTCGGCGAGTTAGTACAACGTGCAAATATTTTATTCTTTAGTGGGCAAACGCTTGATGAGTTGAAAGCGCCGGAAGGGATAAGACCAGAACTCGTGGTTCGGGTGACACCTGAATTAATTGAGACGGAGACAGTCAACCCACTGAATGAAAATATTTTGAAATTTGGGAGAGACAAATCTCAGGTTATGAGACTCGAGATAAATCAGAAACATTTTTTCACACACTTATCAATTTATTCAGGAGCGGTGGCCACAATTTTGGCGGCACTTTCGACCGGCTGGAATCTTGAAAGAGCAATGCGAATGGCAAAACTGAATCTCCAGTATGCCAGTTTGGGAAAAACCTTAAATCTCGACCAATTATATAAGAAGTTGCAGGGATCCCTGAGAAAAGAAGATGAATTAACGCTACTTGCAAAATCATTATCGGCTGATGGGCGAGGAATCTTAGCGATTGACGAATCGAAAAAGACTATGCAGAAGAAACTTCTGCAGTTAGGTCTTCCTGATTCAACGGCGATGAGCGAAAAATATCGTGAGATTTTAGTGACAACTCCAAATTTGGCAAAGTTTTTGAACGGAGTAATCTTATCACAAGAAACTATCCTGCAGAAGCTACCGAACGGACAGACTATCCCGAAATTCTTAGCTACGCAGGGGGTATTACCTGGGGTGAAGGCTGACCTTGGACTTATTGAAATTCCTGATTTTAAGAATCAATTCAGTACGCGTGGACTTGATGACTTAGAATGTAGGGCAAAAAGTTATTTCGAGCAAGGATTGCGTTTTACAAAATGGCGTACGATTTTTCAAACAATTAACGGCGAAGAAGTGCCGGATGCGGTGGTTGAACAAAACACAAGTGATTTAGTGAAATATGCCGAAATTATATTAAACCACAGAATGATACCGATTGTGGAGCCAGAAGTTTTATTTAATGAAGATGCAAAAATATCGCAGTATTTTTTGAATACTGAGAAGGTCCTAGTGGCATTATTTTCTAAATTAGAAAAATCGGGTATTGATATTAAAAATGTGATTCTGAAAATCAACATGATTTATGATAAAACAAACTTGCCTTCTGAAACTGCAAAATATACGCTGCAACTTTTGAAGGAGGCTGTGCCGGCAGAAATTGGCGGAGTAGTTTTTCTATCTGGTGGACAAACCCCAAAGCAGGCCACAGAGAATTTACGCGAAATCATGAGATTGAATCATGGACATTTTCACTTATCATTCTCTTTTGGGCGAGCACTGGCCGACCCAGCACTAGCAGCGTGGAAGTGTGATGATAGAAATATTCAGGATGCCAAGGCAATCCTTAATTCGAGATTGCAAGAAACTTGTGAAGCAATGAAATAAGAGATTTTCAAATTTAGAGCTAGGAATTCGAGCTAGGAATTCTTAAGAAATTAAGAATTCTTAAGAGCCTCACGGAGGAATTTACCAGTTGGCGTGTCGTCGCGCTTAGCTAGTTGTTCTGGTGTTCCTTCGGCGATCACTAAACCACCGTGCTGACCACCTTCTGGACCCATATCAATTACCCAGTCGGCAGACTTAATCACATGAAGATTGTGTTCGATAATAATCATAGTATTGCCACCGTCAACTAGACGACTAAGAATTTGCAAGAGACGCTTAACATCGTCGGTGTGCAGACCAGTGGTTGGCTCATCAAGGATATAGAGAGTCTTACCAGTGCTGCGACGAGAGAGCTCAGTAGCAATTTTAATGCGCTGCGCCTCACCACCAGAGAAGGTAGTAGCGGACTGACCGAGACGAATGTAGCCTAGGCCGACCTCCTGGATGGTTTTTAATTTATTCACGATGGCTGGGATATTTTCAAAAAACTCGACCGCCTCATCAATGGTCATATTGAGAACATCAGAGATATCCTTACCTTTATATTTGACCTCAAGTGCTTCACGATTATAGCGCTTACCATGACAGGTTGGACAGGTAACATAAACATCTGGCAAAAAATGCATCTCGATTTTATTCACACCATCACCCTGACAGGTTTCACAGCGCCCGCCCTTAACATTAAAACTAAAACGACCAGCTTTGTAGCCACGGATTTCAGCCTCAGGTTGAGCGGCAAAAAGTTCACGGATGGCAGTGAAGACACCAGTATAGGTGGCTGGGTTTGAGCGAGGGGTGCGACCGATTGGACTCTGGTCGATCACAATACATTTATCCAGATTTTCAATACCATCAATGCGGGTATGTTCACCTGGTACAGTCTGCGCGCGATGGAGTCTGGCAAGTAATTCATTGGCGAGAATTTCATTTACGAGAGTGGATTTACCAGAACCGGAAACCCCGGAAACTACAGTCATCACGCCAAGTGGAAAATGCACATCAATATTTTTAAGGTTGTTTTCCCTAGCACCCACCACAACGAGTTCCTTGCCGGCTTTTGGTTGACGGCGTTTTTTCGGTACACTAATTTTCTTTTTACCACTGAGATACTGACCAGTTAGAGAGTTTGAATCCTGCATGATCTCCTCTGGTGTACCGGCCGCAACAACGTTACCACCACGTGAACCAGCGCCTGGACCGATATCAATGAGATAATCGGAATTTAACATAGTGTCTTCATCGTGTTCAACAACCAAAACGGTATTTTTAAGGTCACGAAGATGCTTTAAGGTAGCAATTAGTTTATCATTGTCACGCTGATGAAGACCGATTGATGGTTCATCGAGAACATATAGAACACCTTGCAAGCCGGAACCGATTTGAGTGGCCAGACGGATTCGCTGCGCTTCACCACCGGAAAGTGTATTGGCGGAACGACCAAGCTCGAGATAACCGAGACCGACATCCTGCATGAATTTGACACGTTCTTTGATGACTTTAAGGATTGGTTTCGCGATGAGAGTTTCAGCTTCGGAAAAGCCGAGATCCTGAGAAAGCACTTCGATTGTTGAATCAACATCGAGATTACACATATCAACAATATTTAAGCCGTGAATCGTGATGGCGAGCACCACAGGTTTTAATCTAGCACCATGACAGGTCTGACACTCACGCACACGCATAAAACGTTCAATGTCTTTGCGCATAAAATCAGAGTCCGTTTCGCGATGACGACGTTCAAGAGTCGGAATCACACCTTCATACACTGATTCATAAGTTGCACCTTCCTGCCACTTGCCGGAGCCGGAAATTTTAATCTGGTATTTTTCGTCTCCTGTGCCATAGAGAATGAGATGTTTCTGGGCTTCAGTGAGTTCGCCAATCGGAGTATGAACAGAGAAACCGTGACGATTAGCAACGGCAGTGAGGCGTTTTAGCCACCAAGAATCACTTTGAACACGATTGAAAGGACGAATGCCACCTTCGGCGATCGTGAGATTATTATTAAAGACGAGATTTGGATCAATTTCCATACGAGTGCCGAGACCAGTACAGGTTGGACAGGCGCCTTGTGGAGCATTGAAGGAAAACAGTCTTGGTTCAAGTTCTGGAATTAATTCATCTGGATGGACTGGACAGGCATAACGCTGGGAGTAGGTGAGGACCTCCGTATTTTGAGTACCTAGAGATTTACCTTCGATGGTTGAGCTATTGTCATTAATCTTGAGAAGTTGAATAATTCCCTGGCCAAGATCTAGGGCCTGCTCAATCGAGCTGGAAATACGAGAATAAAGTTCAGTGCTAAGAATAAAACGGTCAACCACTAGTTCAATGTCGTGACGCTCCTGTTTTTCAAGTTCTGGAAACTCATCAAGCGCATAAACAATACCATCAACGCGCACGCGTGAGAAGCCTTTTTGGAGATATTGCTCAGAAATATGTTGGAACTCACCTTTTTTCTGCTGGACTAAGGGAGCAAGCAGCATTAATTTGGAGCCAAGTGGCAACTTCATGACCTCATTAACAATATCCTCAACCGAACGGCGAGAAACTTCACGATGACAAATTGGACAATGCGGTATACCAACACGAGCAAAGAGGAGACGAAGATAATCGTAAACTTCAGTGACGGTGGCGACAGTGGAGCGAGGGTTTCTTGAAGTGGATTTTTGGTCGATCGAAATAGCTGGCGAGAGGCCGGTGATGGTGTCAAAATCAGGCTTATCCATCACACCGAGAAACATCCTAGCATAAGAGGAGAGAGATTCAACGTAACGCCTCTGGCCTTCAGCATAGATAGTATCAAAAGCGAGACTGGATTTACCGGAACCGGAAAGACCAGTGATGACGACAAGCTTGTCGCGTGGGATGTCAAGGTCGATATTTTTAAGGTTGTGCTGCCTGGCACCGCGCACCTTAATGCAATTATCGGCGGATCCGCCCTGCATTTTGATTCCCCCTTCAGACAATAAACCCTTATACTCTTCGTTCATCATTCCCCTTTCTAAAAATTAGCCTCTCTCAAAGTTTTTCTTGAAGTTATTATTTCAAAGTTAATATCTCAAAGTTGGTATATTCTAGCATATTTTGACCAAAAAAGCCAGCGCTTAGAGATGGGGCTGCTAGCTTGGTTTAATTTAAGATTGACACATCTGCTATAGAGACTAAAAAAATAATATTGTCACTGCAAAAAGACCCTCCGGGGAGGGTCTTTTGTTCTAGTGCCAGGTGTCAATTAAAAATCTGCATCCTTGAACGGATCCTTTTTTAGCGAGATCTTGTCGAGGTCCAGATATGGGACTACCGTCTTCTTGAATTCAGAGTCGAAGGAAAGCGGCAGAAAGAGCGGGTTGCTGTTGAAGAAATAGAATGCCTGGTTTTTATAATCCAGAAGGAACGGGAAATATTCATTGCCCGAACCGCCCTTGGCCAGATATTTCTCATTGGCATCCCCAGGTATATTATGATAGTCAAACGTCCTTGACCATCTCGCCAGATTCTTTGTCTTCGAGCTTGAAGCATTTTTTAATGCGTCGTAACTCGTAAACTTGTAATCCGGCTTACCTGTAGTGACAACGACTTCAGTGAGTTCATAAGCGTCATCCAAAATATAAGGCTGACGACTGAAGGACAGACCGACAATGGCGTCGTTTAGGAATCTGAGACCAAAACAAATGTTCTGATCATCATTATTGAAGATCTGAACCTCGCGCACTCCATAATCGTTGAGGTAGCCCTGAAGCGAAAGCTTGTATCTCGTAGAGCCATCATTCGAGCTATACGGTGTGACATAATCATCCAGCCTGACTCCCGACTCTTTTCTGGCGGCTTTACTGCTACCAAAAGGTGCCGGCAGGTCCACACGGCTCTCAGATGTCGCGTCGTCGGTGTTTCCTGCGGTGATATTACCACAGCCGGTTGCAAGTGTTGTAGCGAGCGCCATTGTCACAAGTGCTAAATACAGTTTCTTCATGTAGTTACCCCCTTACAAGAATAGGACTAGAATTAAAAAGTACTCTAGTCGTTTGATTAGTTATATATATTATAACATAATTATTTAATTATACAAGTATGACGCCACTCTAACCCCTCAAGTGCAACACTGGTCTTTAAGGATCCGACTGCGTATTCTTTATTTTATAAGCTAATTTTAAAATCTACATATTTGTCAGCAAATGCTTCTTCGATTGTCTTGCCGGTTTTTTCAAGGTACTTCTTGACGAGATAAAAGCCTAGGGAGTAGCCAGACCAACGCGGCAGCTTGTTGTTGCCAGTGAAGAAGATCGCATTGTAATCGTATTCGTTGGAGTCTAGTCTATCACGAACCTGATCTAAGATTTTTTCGTTTTCTTCATCGGGACGCTTAAGGATTGTTTGAATGAATACCGTTCTCTCGTTTCTATTTTTTATGAATTCTGCCTCAAAGTAAGTCGCGATACCTTCGCTAATTATACCTTCAAATAACGAGGTCATCATCCATTCATTATTTTTACCCCAGCGCGCCGCATGACAGAGTTCATGGACTAACATTTCGGAAATGAGATTTTCAGTGGCCTTTTCCTGATTCACAGCAAACTCAATAAAGTCAGCGGTTCTTGTACGTCCGCCCACGCCATCTTCTGGAATTAGAGCATCATATAGTCGGTTGGTAACCAAAACATCAATATCCCAGTCTATTTTAAGTTTCGGAAAAACATATTCCTCGGCTATTTTTACTGCTTTTACTATCATCTCTTTCTTATCGGAGAGATTTCCGTTGGCTCCGGTGAGTAATATATTTATCTTATTCATTGCAATTATTATAATATAATTTTTATTCAAAATTCTGCCTACCTTAGATATCACTAAATAATATTGGCTTTGTGTTTTTCAGGTAATTGTAATTACCTATGAGATTGTAAATCCCATAATTTCTTATATTGTCCATCTTTTAGCTTAAGCAATTCATCATGAGAACCTTGCTCAATGATCTTGCCGTTGTCTAGCACCACGATGCGGTCAAGACTGGAGATGGTGGAGAGACGATGTGCCACCACGATAGAGGTGCGGCCGTGCATCAGGCGAAGGAGAGCTTCCTGGATAAGGGATTCAGATTCGGAATCGAGAGCAGAGGTGGCTTCATCAAGGACTAGAATTGGGGCATCTTTTAGGATGGCTCTCGCGATAGCGATGCGTTGGCGCTGGCCACCGGAAAGCTTAATGCCACGTTCACCAACCATGGTTTCATAACCATTAGGGAGTTTTTCAATGAATTCAGCGGCGTTGGCAAGTTTTGCGGCATGCTTAATTTCTTCCATTGTGGCATCTGGTTTAGCATAAGCAATATTTTCAGCAATGGTGCGATGGAAGAGCGAGGCTTCCTGAGGTACATAGGCAATATTCTTTCTGAGACTGTGTTGAGTAACTTTTCTGATATTTTGGTCGTCGATCTTGATGGCGCCGGCATCAACATCGGCAAAGCGTAAGAGGAGTTTGGTGAGAGTGGTTTTGCCGGAGCCAGATAAGCCAGCTAGTCCGACACGTTCACCTGGTTTGATTTTAAGATCAAAATCGTTGAAGATATCTTCTTTAGCATCGGCATGTTTGAAGTTGATGTGATCGAAATGAATGGAACCATTACCCACGATCAGTTTTTTGGCACCTTTTTCATCGACAACAGTATCGACAGTGTCGAGGATGACGGTCATCTCATGTGCGTCACCGAAGACCCGCATGAAACTTCGGAAAATGCCACTAATATTCCAGAGCTTACCTTGAATAGTTTGCGTATATTGGAAGATTAATAGAATAGTGGAGATCGAAAGAGAGAAAAGTGGTACACCAAAGATAATAAACCAAAGCATTAAGATATTGATTGATAAAATAAAGCCATGAAAAACCAGGTTACGTTCGACAACGCTTAGCGTAGCTTGTCTGCCAGTGGTGAAAATTTTTTCTTGATATTCGTTATAACGTTTGCGCTCATATTTCTCCTGAGAATAAGATTTAACTGTCATGATATTAGTAACAGAATCGGCAAACTGACCTTCGCGGTCACTGATGGCCTTTGACCAGGCCTTATTATATTCAGCGATTTTATCCATTTTACGAGATGAGATAAATGTAAAGAAGATCAAAATAGCTAGAAGAATACCTGCAAAGATTGGGGTTCGCATAAATAGAACCGCAAAGATGGAGACTAGAGAGATTATAAGTGGCAAAATATTCATAATCGTACTGTTCATAAACCGTTCGTAAGCATTAGCAAATCTAGAAACCTGAGAAGCGAGCGATCCTGAAAAACGCTCGGAATGAAATTGCATAGATTGATTATTAATCACATCAAAGCATTTCGAGGTGAGGTCGTTTGTGGCAAGTAGCTCCATTTTCCAGATAAGATACATTTGCAAATTACCTAAAATTATCGGACCGATGATTTCGAGCGCAAGAATTAGGAGGCCTTGAGGGAGAATTTTTTGAACAATTGGTATCTGGAGTAGGTTACCTGGATTAATAAAATCTTCCGCACGAGAAGTCGAAAGTACTTCAACAATATTAGCAATAATGAGTGGCGCGATTGTAGATTTTATTAAAGTAATAATAGGAACTAAAGCCAAAATGGCAAGATTATACCACTTGTATTTTTTATTTACCTCAAAAAAATAGTGCAAACTCCGTCTTATTGTGGCTTGATATTCCGGGGTCTTCTTAGTTTTGCGCATACGATCCTCTCTATTTATTTTCGGCATTTTAAATTTAATGCCGATCTGATAATTGAATAATAG
>CAJZIB010000008.1 GCA_916049555.1 uncultured Candidatus Saccharibacteria bacterium
TTTTACGATTAGTAATTTCTAAATCAGAGCTCATTTCTTGATTTGCTAAATCTATCGCATCTTTAAGATCTTCTGCTTCATCTGGAAAAATCCTTAAATATCCATCGAGTAATTCTTTAATCATAAAACCATTTTATCATTAAACCCTGCTATAATTTTCTTATGGGAAAGATTTCGAGTCAGTTTGTCTGTCAGAATTGTGGTGCCAAATATTCGAAGTGGGCCGGCCATTGCAGTAACTGTGACGCTTGGAATAGTATCGTGGAGGATCTGGTTGTATCTGAATCTACAGGGAAGAATGCGATTTCTCAAGCCAAAACTAGCGGCAAGATTTTGAAGTTCACCAAAATCAACGAAATTGCCGTTGATAATGATAAAGAGCGTTTAAAAACAGAGTTCCCAGGTCTTAATGAAGTGCTGGGCGGTGGTATCTTGCGTGGCTCAGTTACTCTTCTTGCTGGCCAGCCTGGCATCGGTAAATCTACCATCCTTATGCAAATTTGCGCCGAGGTTGCAAAACAGCATCGTGTCCTTTATGTTTCCGGCGAGGAGTCTGCTAGCCAGGTTAAAATGCGCGCGGCACGTCTATGTGCTGACTCTGAAAAGCTTGTCTTTGCTAGTTCCACTTCCGGCAACGATATTGCCAAAACCATTTCGAGTGGGGAGTTTGATCTAGTAATCGTAGATTCCATCCAAACTCTAGCAATCAATGAAATCTCCTCCGCGCCCGGTACCGTCTCGCAAATCACTAATGCCGGCAACTTAATTATTCAAGCTGCTAAGTCTACGGATACTGCTGTTATCATTGTCGGTCATGTCACGAAGGAAGGTACTCTCGCTGGACCTAAAGTTCTAGAACATCTAGTCGATGTCGTAGTTAATTTTGAAGGTGATCGTTACGGCGGTTTTAAGACTATTCGTGCCGTGAAAAACCGTTTTGGCCCTACCTCCGAGGCTGCCATTTTTGAAATGAATGAAAAAGGCTTGAGCGAGGTGCAAAACCCTTCTGCTGCCCTACTTTCCGAACGTCAAAATACCGATGGCTCGATTATTCTTGCCACCCTTGAAGGTACGCGCCCGCTCCTAGTTGAAATTCAGGCACTCTGCACGCCAACCAATTTTGGTTATCCAAAACGCGCTGCCTCCGGTTTCGATCTTAATCGTCTCAATCTTCTTATTGCTGTTATCGAGCAGCGCACCAAGCTCAACCTCAGTGATAAAGATATCTTCTTGAACGTCGTCGGTGGCATTAAAATTAAGGATTCGGCTGCCGACCTTGCGGTCTGTCTTGCCATCGCCTCTGCTGCCGCCGGCCGCAAACTTTCCGAAGAATATGTTGTTTTTGGTGAAGTCGGTCTTGGAGGGGAAATCCGCTCTGCTTTCCGTCCAGATCAGCGCATTAGTGAAGCGAAAAAGCTAGGCTTCAAGCATGCCATCGCCCCTGCCACCATCCGCGATCCATTTGTCATTCCAGTCAAAGATTTACGCACCACGTTAATCAAATATGTTAATGAATAAATATATCACCAGATGAATATTATATCCACAAAAATATCCACCATAAAATCAAGTCAACCCGCAAATATGCAAGGGAACTGTTTATGAAAATTCTCGGCATTGACCCAGGTACTGGTATTTGTGGCTTTGGTGTCATCGATGTAAAAACTCAAAACGGCCGCGCAACCGGTCGTGCTAAGATGTTAGATAACGGTGTGATCACTACACCAGCCCACACCCCTCTTCAGGAGCGTCTTCTTGATATCTATGAATCACTCCATGAAATTATCAAACTCAATCAACCAGACTGTGTTAGTATTGAAAAACTCTTCTTTACAAAAAATATCACCACGGGCATATCAGTTGCTGAGGCGCGTGGCGTAGTCCTATTAGTTTGTAGACAACATAACCTCCCGACTTTTGAATATACACCAAATGAAATCAAGAAAACCATGACCGGCTATGGTGGTGCCGATAAGAAGCAAATGCAGGAAATGGTCAAACTCCACCTTAACCTCAAAGATGTTCCAAAGCCCGACGATGCTGCCGACGCCCTTGCTGCTGCCATCACCCACTCTCTTATGAATCTCGGAAAATAAAATAGACTCTCCTAAAAGAGCCTATTTTTTATTCTATAATGCGGTATTAATTTATCAAATGGTATTAATTTATTAAAACCCGCATCAATTTCAAGCAATAACTTTCAGTAATTAATTGCGCGAATCTCAAAGAAAGCCTGAGGGTGTGAACAAACTGGACAAACTTCAGGAGCTTCCTCGCCCACAAAAGTGTAGCCACAGTTACGACACTTCCAAACAGTAACTTTTTCGGATTTGAACACCACATCATCGTCAATATTTTTTATCAACTTTCGGTAGCGTTCCTCATGCTGCTTTTCAATAGCTGCTACACCCTCAAATTTTGCAGCAATCTCATGGAATCCCTCTTTATGTGCAATTCTTGCGAACTCAGCATACATATCGGTCCATTCATAATCCTCGCCAGCAGCTGCAATCTCAAGATTAGTTCTAGTGTCAGCAACCTTGCCACCATTGAGGTATTTGTACCACAATTTCGCGTGTTCTTTTTCATTGTCAGAAGTTTCAGTGAAAATCGCCGAAATCTGTTCATAACCGTCTTTCTTAGCCTGTGAAGCAAAGAATTGGTATTTTACGCGGGCCTGTGATTCACCAGCAAACGCGGTTTGTAAATTCTCGTAAGTCTTGCTGGACTTAAAGTTCTCATTATCAATATCAGACATAAGCCTCCTCTTAATTAAACATAAATGATACAATATAATTATACAACAAAACGAGGTAATATAAACTGGGTGATACGCCTCCTGCCCAATCGAATATCCTAAGCAGTCTGTATTGAAAGAAGTAAAATGGCAATTGAACGCGTAATTGATAATGTCTCACACGAGGACGATACCGAAGAGCAGGTTATTGAGGTCAGTCTTCGCCCAACCAGTTTTCAGGAATATGTTGGCCAGGAGCGCCTCAAGCGCAATCTTAAAATCGCCATCGATGCAGTCAAAAAACGCGCCGATGGCACCTCTTTAGATCACGTCCTTCTTTATGGTCCTCCAGGTCTTGGTAAAACCACTATGGCAAATGTAATTGCACATGAGCTGGGCGCCAATCTTCGTGTCACCTCTGGTCCAGCCATTGAACGTGCCGGCGATCTCGCCTCTATTCTCACCAATCTTCAAGATGGCGACGTGCTTTTTATTGACGAAATCCACCGTCTACGTCGTGCTGTCGAGGAGATCCTTTATTCTGCCATGGAAGACTATAAACTTGATATCGTAATTGGCAAAGGTCCAGCCGCTCGCTCGGTTCGTCTCGATCTTCCACATTTTACAGTTATCGGCGCCACCACTCGCACCGGCTCCCTCGCTGGTCCACTCCGTGATCGTTTTGGCATTACCCATCGTCTTGAATATTACAAAGTCCCTGAAATTGAACAAATCGTTACCCGCACCGCCGCAATTTTAAATACCGAAATCAAACCGGAGGCCACTGCTCTCCTCGCCACCCGTTCTCGTCTCACCCCCCGCATTGCCAACCGCCTCACCAAGCGCGTCCGTGATTTTGCCGATGTGAACGGAAATGGAATTATCGACGCCCCAACCGCCACACGCGCTCTCGCTCTCCTTGAAATCGATGACCTCGGTCTTGACCCTGCCGATCGTAATATGCTCGAACTCATGCTCGAAAACTATGACGACCGTCCAGTTGGACTCACTACCATCGCCGCTCTTACCGGAGATGAAACTACCACCATCGAAGACTATTATGAACCGTATCTCATTCAGCTTGGTTTCATTGAAAAAACCCCACGCGGTCGCCGCGTCACCGAAAAAGCAAAAAAACATCTCAATGCTTTAAAGAATCAGGGTTAGTTCAGGCTAAAATTTGCAAAAACCTCTCTAAAATGCTATAATAATACAAATTAATTGGGACCAGAATATGGCAAAAAACTCCAAAAATCAATTACCAGGCATCGCCCTAGAAAAAGGGGAACACCTTGTTCTCGTCATTAAACGTTCAAAGCTTATTCCAATTGGCTTTTGGGCCGGCGCGTTTTTGTGTTCTGCCGTCCTCATTGCGGCAAGCATCCTAGTCAACGGTGGCAGCTCGCTCCTCTTCAACATGGATGCCGCCTCTCGTTCATTCTTCCTCATGGTTATTCTTATTGTCCTTGGTACTATCTGGATTGCCACCCTTATTTCCACTCATGTCTACCTCGGCAACTGCCTCTATGTCACCAATAAGCGCCTCATCCAGAACACCGTCAATTCACTTTTTTCTAGCTCCACTAACGTAATTGACCTCGTAGCTGTTGAGGATGTCAGCTTCAAACAGGCCGGTATTTTCGAGCATTTCTTTAGCATCGGCACCCTCCGCATGTCGACCATCGGCTCTGAAACCACCTATACTTTCTCTCATGTCGACACCCCAACAGATGAGCTCGAGACCATTACGCACCTTGTTCATATCGAAAAAGGCGAGACTTCTGATGCCTGCCCAACCGACAGTCTCACAGCTTTAAGAAATGCTGGTCGCGCCATTCGTTCTGCCGCACAAAACAATGCAGGGAACACTCCAGCAGGTCAAAACGAAAATCTCGACGGCACCACTATTGTCGCAGCTAATACCGCAATTATTAACCCAGCTGCTGGCACCGTATCTGTAGAGCCGTCTATGAACCCTACTGCAAATAATGCTCCGGACACTAGCAGTAACACTTTTAATACTCCAAATACCTTATCTTAAGTCTAAACTAAGTCGAAACCTAAGTCTAAACTAAGTCTAACGAAACCGGAACTAAAATTAGCGCCACTAAGCGCTAATTTTTATAATCAGTATTCGATCAACATAAGACTCGAACAAACCCCAGCCTATCTCTGTTTTAAAGCAAGGCGAATTCTTTCTTCAACGCTAAGATTTACGTCAACTTTTGCCAGCGCTTCAGTCGCCTCTTTCAATGGGAATCCTAAGGCCATCAAAGCGTCCAACGCCTCGTCATCTTCTGGCACAATAGCGGTCTTTACTTCTGTCGCGCCATATTTTGTAGGGAGCCCCACCTTGTCCTTTAAGTCAACAATTACGCGTTCCGCGGACTTTTTTCCAACCCCTGAAGCCTTACTTACGAAAACTGTATCCGCATTTGCAATTGCGTTACGCACCTCTTCTGGCGTGGCTAAGGACAAAATTGCCATCGCCGCCTTAGGTCCAACTCCGTTGACGGAAATCAACAGCTCAAAAATCTTCTTTGCCATCAGACTAGAGAAGCCATAGAGATCTTCCGCGTTTTCCCGAATCGCATGATAAGTATAAAATTTCTTCCTCTCACCCACATTTGTCGATTCCGCGTCAATTTGCGAAAGCCCAATCTCATAACCAATGCCATGAACATCAACAATAATCGAATTTAGGAATTTCTCAGAAACTTCACCCTCAATATGCGCAATCATATATTAATTTTATCATAAAAAAATAACGAATTTCTTCGTTACCCTATTAATACTCTGGTAGCACCAACTGGGATCGAACCAGTGACCTTAGGCTTATGAGTCCTACGCTCTAACCAGCTGAGCTATGGTGCCACTTGGCGGAAGGGACAGGATTCGAACCTGCGAAGCGTTAACTTGCTGGTTTTCAAGACCAGTGCCATCAACCACTCGGCCACCCTTCCGCTAACTATTTTAACAGATTATTCTGCGTTCGTAAATACGTTTGTTACGTCGTCGAGGTCATCAATTGCGTTTAGCAACTTATCAACCTTCTCGGCATCTTCCTCACTCACTGGAACAGAGGTATTAGCAATGTAACGAAGCTCGGCATTTTCTACTGTCAAACCAGCATCAATCAGTGCCTGCCTGGTTTTCATCAAATCGGCAGCTTCTGTAATAATCTCAATGCCATCCTCATTCTCGTTTGCATCTTCCGCACCGCAATCAAGTGCGGTCAGCAGTGCCTCTTCGCCTTTTTCAAGAATTTCAATTACGCCCTTTCTTGCAAACTGGAACATCACGCTTCCAGGGTCTGCCATGCGTCCGCCATTCTTAGCGAGGGCGTTTCGTACCTCTGGCATCGTACGGTTTTTGTTATCAGTTGCAATCTCGATGATGATACCAATCCCAGCCGGACCATAAGCTTCATAGGTTTCTTCAATCATCGCTGCAGCACTTTTATCAGCTGCACGTGCAATAGCGCGCTCAATATTTACCTTTGGCATGTTGGCCTTGCGAGCCTTCTCAAGCACCATCGCAAGAGTTGGGTTCATAGTCGGGTCACCACCACTCCTCGCCGCAATCGCAATTTGGTTTGCAATCTTCGTGAAAGCCGCCCCACGCTTGGCGTCGACGATGGCTTTTTGACGTTTGGTTGTCGCCCATTTACTGTGTCCTGACATTTATTGACCTTCCTGTTTTTATAATTTCTTCTCTATATTATACCATTAAAGCCCTATAAAATCTCTACCAATCACCGCCATTTTATCTTTTGGCAAGTTAAATTTTTTGTTCGTGCCATAAGTTCTAATCGCCCTCAGAAAATCTTTCAGCTGTACTCGCGTCAAATTCACCCCAATCTTCTCACATATAAATCGCAAAACCTCTTCAGTAGTCTCCTCTGCATAATTTTCGTCATTTCCTAGAAAGGAATTTCCCAGAAAGAAATCTTTGCGTATTTTTATATCACTTAAAATCTCACCTTTCATACGAAAAACTGACGTAAAGTCTGTACCGCTATGTGAATCTACTCCCCCATTTATCTCATCAGAAGAATTTTTTATTAGCAAGAAATTGAATATGGATTCACAAAGTTCTTCGATCTCATGTCTAATAATAGCCTGCCTTTTATAAAAATCAATCAGCCTTTTCTTCTCCATTCGTGGCATAATAAGAAGCTTTGATCTCACCCGATTTCTTAGATAATCGTCTGTTGCATTTGTGGGGTCTTCTCGAAATAACACCTTATTTTCAGCAGCAAATCGCAAAATGTCTGCCTTATAAAACCCCATCTCGATAAATGGTCGATGGATCCGATTGTCCGAAAAAGGAGTCAATCCTCGCCATCCTGTCCCTCGAATTAGGTTGATTGCAATCGATTCAATCAAATCATCTAGGTGGTGTGCCGTATAAATCTCCCCACCATATTTATTCGCCACATGATATAAAAAGTCATATCGTTTTTGACGCGCCAGTTCCTCGGAAACCCCCTCCCCTAGCATAATTTTCATCGTTTCAAATGGTACTTTCAGCTCTTTGCATCTTGAAAAAACAAACTGCTCGTCTAGGTCCGCCGATGTTCTCGTCCCGTGATTAAAATGCGCCACCACGATATTTTCCGGGTCAGCCCTAAAAAACCTCTCAAGAAGCACCATCGAATCAATTCCCCCCGAAACTGCCAAAATTTTCTTCACACTCTGATTATAGCAAAACACCGCATCATATCTGTTATAATATCCCTATGAATTCAGATCACATTCGTAATTTCTGTATTATTGCTCACATCGACCACGGCAAGTCCACCCTTGCTGATCGCATGATGGAGATCACTGACACGGTTGAGAAGCGACAGATGAAGTCACAGCTTCTTGATTCCATGGAGCTTGAGCGCGAAAAGGGCATTACTATCAAGCTCACCCCTGTACAGATGCACTATAAGGGTTACGAATTGAATCTCATCGACACCCCAGGCCACGTCGATTTTTCCTATGAAGTCTCTCGTTCACTTCAGGCCGTCGAGTCGGCCATCCTCGTCGTTGATGCCACTCAGGGTATTCAGGCCCAGACTCTCGCTAATGTCTATCTTGCCCTCGAGCAGGATTTGACTATTATTCCGGTAGTCAACAAAATCGATCTTCCGGCCGCCGATGTCGAAAAGGTTTCTAATGAAATCATCAATCTCCTAGGTTGCAAAAAAGAGGAAATCATCCCAGTCTCTGCTAAGACCGGCCTCAATGTCGAAGCGGTTCTTGAGGCAATTATCGAAAGAGCACCAAGTCCAAAAACCCCAGTTGATCTTGAAGCTACTGCCGCTCCCGATGAAACTCGTGCCCTCATTTTTGACTCCTATTTTGATGATTATCGCGGCGTTGTTCTCTACGTCCGCATCTTTAATGGCCAAATCAAGAAAAACGACAACATCCACATGATGGCCTCAAAAATTAATGGTATCGCGCTTGAAGTTGGTGTCCTCACTCCTGGCATGCATCCAAAAAATGATCTCTCTGAAGGTGAAGTTGGCTATATTGTGACAAACTTAAAAACCACTCGCGAAGCCAAGGTTGGTGATACTGTCACTCTAACCAAGAAGCCTGCCGCCACCCCGCTTCCAGGTTATAAAAACGTTTTGCCTTTTGTCTATGCCGGCTTCTTCCCAGTTTCCAACGACCAGTATAAGGATCTCAAAGAGGCGATTGAAAAACTCTCCCTCAGTGACTCTGCCCTCCGTTTTGAACCAGAAAATAGCCCGGTCTTAGGTTTCGGTCTCCGCATTGGCTTCCTCGGTCTGCTTCACATGGACATTATCAAAGAGCGCCTCGAACGTGAATTCAAGCTCGATCTAGTCGTCACCAATCCATCCACCAACTATCAGGTTCTTCTCAATTCTGGTGAGGAAATTGAAATCAAGTCCGCCTCCAATCTCCCGGATACTAGCTCTATTTCTGAAATCCGCGAACCTTGGGTCAAGGGTGAAATTATTTTGCCAGTCTCCATGATCGGTAACGTCTTGACTCTTATTGTTGAGAAACGTGGGTTGCAGAAGAATATCTCCTATCTCGAAGATCGTGCTGTTATTTATTTTGAGGCCCCGATGGCCAACCTCCTGACTGATTTTTACGATCAGCTCAAATCTCTCACCTCTGGTTATGCCAGCTTTAACTATGAGATCTCAAATTATCGCGCCGAGGATCTGGTTCGTGTTGACTTTCTAGTTGGCGGCGAACGTATTGATGCGCTAGCTCTTATGTGTCATCGCTCTGAATCTGAAGCCATCGGCCGCTCTATTACTAAGAAGTTGAAAGAAGTTATTCCAAGGCAGAACTTTGAAGTAGCCCTGCAGGCAGCCATTGGCGCAAGGATTATTTCTCGCGAGACCATCGGTGCTTTTCGTAAGGATGTGACAGTGAAAATCCATACCGGTGACCGCGATCGTAAAGCAAAGTTGCTTGAGAAACAGAAGCGTGGTAAGGCCAGGATGAAACGCTTTGGCAAGATCGATATCCCATCCGAAGCCTTCACTGTTATGTTGAAACGCGATTAAAGTTAGGGGTGATGTTTATTTTTCTTCAGCACGCTCAAGGGCGCTCGCCCAAGCCTATGGCTTCAGAAAAACAAATACCCACCCCATAATTCGTTCTCTGAGACCATAAGCTTGGGGGGTTATTTTTCAATAATACACAATATCCCTCTCTGAGACTATATGCTTGGCGAATTTATTAGTTAGCGTAGCATATATTCGTTCTCTGAGACCGTAAGCTTGGGCGAGCGCCCTTGAGTGCGTCGAAGAAAAAGAATATACGCGTACTCTTTACTTGATAAGCTCAACCAGCTTATCAATCACAGATAAATAAACCTTATCGCGACTTCCATCAGCCGGCACTTTAATCAGCAGTTTTAACTCATCATAGTGATTTAATACTGGTACAGTTTTTTCATTAAATTCACGAATCCTCGTCTCAAAAATTTCTAAATTAGCATCGTCAGCACGCTCACCGCGGTCATTCAGTTTCTTTGCTGTCTCAAAACGACTCTTCACGTCTGCCTCTGTTAAATCAAGTAGAACTACCGCCTTAATCTCATGTCCCCCATTTTTTGCAGCCTCCATAATCTTATCTTCTTCACCAGCCCAGCGCCCCACACTCGACAAAATCAGGGAATCATTCTTCATTTCTTCTCGCGAAAAATAAGGCAAAATTATATCATAAAAGGTATTTGTTGGAATTAATTGTCCGCTACCAGTCATGTTCTGATTTTGCTCTGCTTCAAATGCGCGAATAATAATTCCCGAAGACAAAAATTTTGCGCCAAGATCTTTTGCTAATCGCTCGCCCACGGTATCTTTTCCGCTCATCGGCAAGCCAAAAACATTCAAGCTTCCCGTTCCTAGCCACGCTTTAATTTTTGCTAATTTATCAATCTGATTTTGTTCTTCCATATCTAAGTCTACCACGAATTTAATCCAGAATTATATGTTATAATATAACCATAAAAGGTATCGGTCATATGCAAATCAAAAAACACAAAATTTTCTCACAAAAACTGAGTCTCCTTGCGCCAGTTTTTGCTTTCTTTTTCTCCATCGCAAGTATTTTTGCTCTCATTCTCTTAACTTCCAATAACTCCACTTTCGCCGCCCCAGGCGCCGGTGGTACCCCGACAACGGTTTCTTTTGCCCTGGATGCTATGAGTGTTGATTTTCATTTTACTCCAGCCGAGCTTTCTGCCTCGACGTTTAAGCAGGATGCTATTAACGCCTCCATTAGTACCAATAATTCCACAGGCTTCAATTTTTATGTTTCTAGTATCGACGAGGACACGAACTTAAATCACACTGATTCATCTATAACTACCAAAATTGCATCCATCACCTCTCCTCAAGTCGAGTCAAATTTTACCTCGAAATCCTGGGGTTATTCTGCGGATGGTGTTAACTTTAAACCAACCCCAAAAGCAAGTGCCCCCGATACTGTTCTCACTACAACTAACACTATAGGTCAACGTGCCAGGGTTGATTTTGGCGTCAAAGCCTCCCCAGACCTCAACTCTGGAACTTATTCAAAACAAGTGTTATTTACTGCAACCACAAATTACGTTCCAAAAGAAGCTATTTTTTTGCCAGGTAGTCAATTTAACACGATCGCAAGTACGGTTGCTGGTGGTGATATGGATAACTTTAAGCGTTCCAGCCATCCGCCAGCCAATCCTGCTTCTACGACAATTGTTTCTACGACCGATTCTTATGTCCCTATCTATCTTTGGTATGATACAACGGATAAAACTCTATATTGGTGGAGTGAAGCCGATGTTGCATATATGAATGAAGACGCTTCAAATATGTTTTCAGAGATTGTTATTGCCAAGCCAATTAAGACCGTAGATACCAGGGGTATTAATACTTCAAAAACTAAAAACATGAATAATATTTTTGGCTCAAAGAAATGGAATGTAATAGACAAACTAATCATCAGTGACTTTGATACTAGGAATGTTGAAGATATGGGTAATATGTTTAAGGGACTAGCCGTAGAAAACGGTGACTTTACCACTATTTTAAATTCTCCAGGTTTTAATACTAGTAAAGTCAAAAATATGAGTGGTATGTTTTCTGGCACCAATGCAAGGAATCTGGATTTATCAAGGTTTGACACTAGAAATGTTGAGGATATGAGCTTTATGTTTGGTAGAACTATGTATTTAGATTCTCTTAATCTCACCGGTTTTGATACCTCAAAAGTCAGAAAAATGAGTGGGCTATTTTCTCATACAAAATTATCAGATTTTTCTTTTCTGTCTGCACTTAATACCAGCAACGTAACAAATATGTCATATATATTTTCAAGTATTGATCATAATCAACCCTTTAATTTTCCCAATATTAACACAAGTAATGTAACGGATATGAGAGGTATGTTTATGTATAGTAATTTTACTCAGATCAATATATCGAATCTCGACACAAGTAGAACAACCAATATGAGTCAAATGTTTGCTCATATGAAAAAATTAACAAATCTAGATTTAAGTAATTTTATCACTAATGATGTTGAGGACATGAGTGAAATGTTCTCTGAAACAGTTAACTTAACGACACTTGACTTAAGTAACTTTAGAACTGGTAATGTAAAGAATATGTCCTTTATGTTTGGTAAGAAATATTATGGTGGTGGATGTTATCCGTTTGGCGATGAAGAGCGAAAAATGACTAGTCTGAACTTGGCTCATTGGGATACAAGTAATGTTGAGAATATGAGTGGTATGTTTTCTGGCCTTAATAAAATCACACACCTAGATTTAGGAAACTTTAATACTAGTAAGGTTAAGGATATGTCAATTATGTTTTGTAATACAAAAAATCTAACATCTCTTAACCTTGATAGTTTTGATACTAGGAACGTCACTAACATGTCACATATGTTCTATTCAACAATGGTGAATCCACCAAATGGAATATTGGATATTTCGAGCTTTAATACCGAAAAGCTAGTATATGCTGATATGATGTTTTATTATAGTAATTTTAAGACTATTTATGTTTCGAATAATTTTACTACCGCTTCTGTACTTGATGATCAAAGATTCTTTGTAGAAAATCCATACCTGGTAGGAGGGAATGGTACTTCATTTTCTCCGTCTAATCCTATTATTAAGACTTACGCTCGTATCGACGCCCCAGGCACCCCAGGCTACTTCACTCTCAAGCCATAATCCATAAACATTACGAAAAAAATCGCTCACATCTCCCGTAAAAACAAATCCAAAAATCACGCACCAAAATCCGCCTCGCCCTCTTTCTAGCACTCTTGTATTTTGAGTGCTAATGCAGTATAATTCAAAACAGAAAAGTATGAAAATGGAAGAAGAAAAATATTCAAAAATCCAGCTCACTGATCGCCAAAAAGCCATTCTTTTTGCCGTCATTGAGGAATACGCTGAGATGGCTACTCCGGTTGGTAGTGTTACTCTCGCCAAACTTTTTGATGTCTCGAGCGCCACGATTCGCGCCGAAATGGCTAGACTCGAAGAACTCGGACTCGTCGCCTCTCCGCATACTTCTGCAGGACGCATTCCGACCGACGCTGGCTATCGCCTCTATGTTAACTCCCTCGTCTCTCGTGAAAATGATCTTGAGCTTGCGTTGGAAACAGAAGATTTAGGA
Source organism: uncultured Candidatus Saccharibacteria bacterium (assembly GCA_916049555.1). Taxonomy (GTDB): domain Bacteria; phylum Patescibacteriota; class Saccharimonadia; order Saccharimonadales; family Saccharimonadaceae; genus Nanosyncoccus. Next base: position 12,894 of record CAJZIB010000008.1, read on the forward strand.
GACCTTGACACTGAAGCAGATGACGATTTTGAAGAAGTTTTCGCCGAGGCCGCTCGTCAAATCGCTAAAGATCCATATTTCCAAAAATTCTGTCCTGACCGCGCTCTCTCATCAGGTCAAAATGATAAAAATCGTGGCCTTCATGCTCTTGAGGTCCGCATCGGCTCACAGGCCCAAGCCGAATACGCTATCCGCACCGCCGTTGATATGCTAGTCGAGCTCACAGGTAATCTCGGCCTTGCCACCATCGGCAATCAGCTCTATCTTTCTGGCATCTCAAAACTCTTCTCGCAACCAGAATTCACGGATTATCAGCGCATTCAGAACGTCTCCAAGCTCCTTGATAATCTCGAACCATGGCTCCGCGAGGCACGTCCAGGCGAACCGCTCAATATCTTCATAGGCCGCGAAAACCCAATCGGCAAAAACTCTGACGTCTCTCTCATCATCAGTAAATTCCGCTCTCCATATTCCGACTCCAGCTACATTGGCATCCTCGGCCCGACTCGCCAGAACTACGCCCAGGTTATGGGACTCGTTCGCCATGCCGGTAAGTTTCTTGAAAATATGTATTAAAGAAAGGAAATTATGAACAATCCATTTTCAAATAAATCTGATAAATCTAGCCAGGCAAAAGCTCAGTCGCAAACACGAGGTGACGATTTTGATCCTGATCTCAACCCAAATACTTTTGAGGATCCTGAATTTAAGCCAGATATTGAAGAAGGAAACCCAAAACGCTCGGCAAACTCGACCACAAATTCCGCAAAAGACCTAGAAGAAATTGCCAAATTAGCCCGTCAAAACTCTGAACTGATCGGCGACCTGCAGCGCACTCGTGCGGATTTTGAAAACTTCCGCAAACAGGTTGAGTTGCAAAGGGAACAAGCCAAAACAATCGCAAAACACGCCACTATAAGCAAGGTCCTCCCCCTGATCGACGACATGTCCCGCGCCATCAAGGCTCATCCTGATCTTCTCGCCCCAGTCCAGAAAACCCTCGACAAAACTCTCAAGGCCCTCAATCTCACCCCAATTGATTCCAATCCAGGTACCGTATTTAATCCTGAATTTCATAACGCCATCACCATGGAAGAAGGTGACGGCGACAAAGAAGTCATCGCCGAGGAGCTCATCCCAGGTTATCTTTACGAAGGAGAAGTTTTGCGCGCCGCCATGGTTCGCGTTAAGCACCAATAATCCTCCCTCCATCACCTCTGTTATGCTATAATAAGCATATGCAATATGAAACCAAAAAAGTGAGTCTCGCAGCCACCGAAAAGCGTATCCGCGCCTGCAACTACCTCACAGTTACCCAACTTTTCTTAAAAAGCAATTTTCTCCTTGAGAAACCTCTATCTTACGACGACATCAAGCCTCGGCTCCTCGGACACTGGGGCACCTGTCCTGGCATTAATCTCGTCTATGCTTGTATGCGAGATATTTTTGCTGATCAAAAAGATAATACAATTTTTGTACTCGGCCCCGGCCACGGTTTTCCAGCTCTTCAAGCTAACCTCTTCTATGATGGTGATCTCGCCGCAGTTGATGATAGTCTAAAGCCAGATTATGCCGGTCTTGCCAAAATCTCCGCGCTTTTCTCCCGTATTGGAGGCTTCCCGTCTCACGCCAGTCCATCCGCTCCAGGAGTTATCTGCGAAGGTGGCGAACTCGGCTATTCTCTTGCTACCGCTTATGGCTACTGTCTCGGACATCCTGAACGTACTGCCATCGTCCTCATTGGTGACGGTGAATTTGAAACCGCCACAACTCTCGCTAGCCTCAACTTAAATGACCTCCTCAGTTCTCCAAATAATGGTAAGGTCATTCCAGTTCTCCACCTTAACGGCTACAAGATTTCCGGTCCAACAGTTGCTGGTCGTCGTTCCGAGCATCAGCTAAATGAACTAATTCGTGGTTTTGGCTATACTCCAGTCCGCATTGAAGAACGTCTCGGCGCTTCTTCCAAGGCCCCAGCCGAACTCTACCAGGAGACAGAGAATCTCATCGGTCAAGAGCCTCAAATCGTCTTCGATGGCGACGATTCTGACGAGGCGCCAACTAATACTTTTGAGCAGGTTGAGCAAAATATTACCAAACTTATTCAAGAAGAGCAGAACGAGGATAAAACCTCCGCACGTCATACCTTTGAAAAATCTGAGAATCAGACCGACATCATTATGCGAAATCTCATTTTAGACGTCGAAGCCGCCTTGAATTTTGCAAAAAACAGTAGCGATCCAGTTTTCATTATTCTCGAAACCGAAAAAGGCCTCTCCGGTCCACTCGTTGTTGACGACACCAAGGTCCGCGGCAACTTCAAAGCCCACCAAATCCCTCTACCAAAAGCCAAATCCGATCCCGCCGAGCTCGAGCTCCTCTCTTCCTGGCTCCACTCCTATCATTTCGAAGAATTATTTAACAAAGAGGAAGGTTTTCTCCATGACTAATCTAAAATCCATCGCCAAAGTGTTTGGCGCCAAACTCAAAATTCAGGCTGAAAAAGATCCATCCTTCTATTTCTTCAGTCCAGACGAGACTACCAGTAATAAACTAGATGAAATCTATCAATCCACCAGTAGCACCTGGGGCAATCGACTCGAGAAGCGTGAGTGGGATCTTCCTGAATCCGAGAGCGGTCGCATCGTTGAGTTACTCTCTGAAAACGTTCTCTTTTCGGTTATGATCGGTCACCTTCTCTCTGGTGAACCTGCTATGATGACCAGCTATGAAGCTTTCTTCACCATCATCCTCGCGCAGATTATCCAGCACCTCAAATTCCTCGAACAGTGCGAAGAAGTTGCTTGGCGTCCAAAATATCCTTCCGTCAATCTCCTAAGCACCAGCACTTGTTGGCGCCAGGATCATAACGGATTCTCTCATCAGTCACCGATGTTGATCTCCTCACTCCTCGCTCGTCCGGGCAAGCATGTCACCTGTCTCTTTCCAGTCGATGCCACTGCCGTTGACCCATGTTTTAATTATCTATTAGAATCAAAAAACCAAGTCAACCTTGTCACTTTCAACAAAACCGACGAGCCAGTCTGGCAAGATGAAGAAGCGGCAAAGAAGAACTTTGGGCAGGGCTGTAGTCTTTTTGAATTTATTTCCAACAAAAACCAGGAGGGAAATTTCGACTACCTCTTTGTAGCTGCCGGCGATATTGCCACTCGTGAAGCAGTCAAGGCGATCGAGATTCTAAGACAAGATCTTCCAGAGCTCCATCTCGGACTTATTAATATTTCCGCTCTCACCTACGGCGCCATTGGCACCAGCAATAATCCTTTGACGCAAGCCAGCTTCGACCAGCTCTTTGGTCAAACCGCTCCCATCATCGCCAACTTCCATGGCTATCCAGACGCCCTAGTTAATATCCTCAGCAACTATACCAGCAAGAATCGAATCTCTGGTCATGGTTTTGAAGAGCAGGGAAGTACCGTTACCCCATTTGCCATGCTGACCATGAACCACACTTCCCGCCTTGATCTCGCACTAGATGTAGTAAAGATGCTTGGCCGTCAGGACCTTATCGAAAAATATAAGCAGAAGCTTATGGACTATCAAGCTTACGCTCTCGAGCATGGTACTGATCATCCTGAACTTGGTATTATAAATTAAAAATTTAAGATTTGGTTTTAATTTTTCGTCCAGCCCCTCTACCAAATCGGCCGCTCGGCCTAGTCTGGGTTGCAACTTTTGCAAACATCATGCGTCCCGAATTGGTTTGTAAAAACTTCACAAATTCAATCTCTATAAATCTCCCGACTAGTGTTGCAGCCTCGTCCACCACCACCATCATTCCGTCCGGCAGATATCCCACACCTTGCTTTGGATTGCTTCCCAGCGCCGTAATTTTAATTCGCATCCGCTCGCCCGGCAGGTAGTCGCTTCTTAGCTCAATTGCTAGATCATTCACATTTAGCACGTCGATATCCATAGTTTTCGCCACCATTCCCAGATTATAATCAGTCGTTAAAATTGTTCCACGATTTTCCTTTGCAAGCTGCAATAAGCGATTGTCAACCGGCGTATGGTCTAGTGCGTCTGGTAAAATCTCCACTTCATTATGCACCACGCGCTCAAGTTCGTTCACTACATCAAGCCCAAATCTTGCTCGTGCTCGCTTCTCGGTATCTTTTCCGTCCGCCAAAAGCTGCATTTCGTTCAAGACACTATGTGGAATGATTAAAAGGCCGTCAAGAAAGCCAGTCTTTGCGACCTTCAAAATCCTTCCATCCATTAAACTTGACGTATCGACATAAATTCGGCGTCTCTGTCCAGAGTAGTTAAAACCTTTTCTAAAAGACCGCACCACTAGGAAACTGGTTTCGATAAACACCAGTCCCAGGATAATTAAAATAATTTCGTTCATGCCACTATTATACCATTGTCGTCTAGCCAAAAATCTCAGGCCTTCACCTGAGATTCTATTTAGCTTATTGCGTGTCTATTATTAATTGTGTCTCTATTATTAACTATGGTGTTCCGCCAGGATAGGTCGCATATGAGATACGAATAGAACCGTCGTGTCCATCATATACAAAGTTTGGTTGCCAGTATGGGGAAATGTTAGTATCGTCATCAAATTTCCTGGTAAAACCACTGGTCACACCGCCGATGTAACCGGATCCACCACTACCGGAACCACCAACCATGGTTTGGTCATATGGTCCTTGACCGGTGTATCCACCGATCCAGCCACCGCCGGCACCAGATCGTCCTTGTACTTGAAGTACTGGGATGTCAGGTGAGCGAAGATTAATATCAGGTACTGTTGCGGAGGCCCCAAAGCCATATCCAGCACCCGCAGTTTGGGTTGCACCATCTGGTAGAACGAATGTTGGATAATAGGTATCAGTAGTGACACCAGAAAAGTCAGGCTTTCCTCCTATAAGGCCACCACCGTTTCCACCTCCAGCAATCATGGATCCGCCAGCTCCACCACCGCCAACAATTATACGATCTGTTAACTTATAAATCTTCAGGCTCTTGATTTTGGCGGTCGTATTTGTGGTTTTAACCTTGATACGTACTTCTGCGGCCGTATTAGGCATAAATTGTGGTGCCGGTTGATTAGCTTCATATGTGAAGAATACTGAAATAAAATTTCCATGTTTTTGTGTATAGACATTACGGAATTGCTTATCTAGTGAAGAGTTTAAGTCATAATATGCCATTGCTCCTTCAAAGTCAGAGTCAGGAATGCCTTCAACCTCGAAAACTGCCTGATAAACCCCATGATCAAGTGGCGCCCAAGGTCCCTCGTTAAATAATATTTCCGACGACCCTGCAGGACGTATTCTAATATGATATGTAGGATCTGTTACATAATCAACATTATTAAAAGGTCGAATATCGGTTCCGCCACCGCCACCAGCTCCACCCCAGTTGCGCCAAGCAGGGTTCGCGGGACCTCTAGTCAATGGACCAGCCGCACCATTTCCACCGCCATTAAAACCTCCGTAAAAAACAAGCTTAGAATACACACCCTCGTCGTACGCTGATTCACCTCTACCACCAACAAATAATGCAACACTATCGCCAGCATTAAAATCTTTATAGCCAGAAGAGTATCCGCCAAGTCCTGGATTAAAATCTTTATTATAATACCAGTGGAAATTTTGTTGAGTAGCTGTTCTTGGTCCACCGCTTGCCCCCATCACCTCGAGTTTATACTTTCCAGTAACAGGGAAAGTGAAAGCCTGTGGTGTGCCAGTGTACCCAAAATCTGCCCATGAATTCGCAAATTGAATGGCATCTTGCTTTGAATAAATATATCCGTATGGAATCGTCTCAACCACCACTTCGGTCTTCTGGCCGGCCTGAAATAGTGGATTAGCGTTATTAAAATCAACTGTACAATCAAACGAAATCTCGTCAGTTGTTTTCTGGAAAGTTGTTGGATCGATTGGACAATCAAGTCCCCCTGCCGTCGCCTTAAACTTCCTATAATCATAGCTCTCGACATTAAAATCACGCTCAATCATCGGGATTTTAATATTCATCTTATGCTTTAAACTTTGACCAGCTTCATTCTTTACTGTATGGCCAGTTGGGTCTAGTGGCACAACTGAAGGGCTCACGCTATTAATCTTAAGTTCGGCAGTCGGACCGGAATTAATTACCGCAGTCAAAACCAAAGGCTTTGAGCTATAGGTCCCAGGCTTAGTTGCAAGTGTAACATAGAGTCCATACA
>CAJZIB010000009.1 GCA_916049555.1 uncultured Candidatus Saccharibacteria bacterium
AAACCGCCCAATTAAACGTATTGATAAGGATGACTTAATTTTCCGCACAGAAGCTGGCAAGCTCCGCGCCATTGTTCGCACCATTCAGGAATATCATGCCAAAGGTCAACCAATTCTCGTCGGCTCAGCGAGCATCGTTAAGAATGAATTAATTGCTAAATATCTTGATGAAGCTAAATTACCATATGAAATCCTCAATGCGAAAAACAACGAGCGTGAGGCTGCCATCGTCGCAAAAGCTGGCGAAAAAGGTGCAATCACCCTTGCAACCAACATGGCAGGTCGTGGTACTGACATTAAACTTCCTGAAGAAGTAAAGAAATTAGGCGGCCTCGTAGTTATCGGTTCCGAACGCCACGACTCAAGGCGTGTCGACAATCAGCTCCGTGGTCGTGGTGGACGCCAAGGTGATCCTGGTATTACTCAGTTCTTTGTCTCTTGCGAAGACGACCTAATGCGAATCTTCCAAGGCAATCAGCTCGCTAATATCTTAAGATTTGTCGGTCTTGATGAAGACACTCCAATCCACAACCGCGCTGTAACTAAAAATCTGGAAGCCGCACAACGTCGTATTGAGGGATTCAATTTCGACTCTCGTAAAAATGTAGTTCAATACGATAACGTCATCAACCGTCACCGCCGCGTCGTTTATCTTATGCGCCGCAAAATTCTTGAAGGAGAAAATATCTCTCAAGAAATTAAACGCCTCATGAAGGAAGCAACTACTGACCTCACTATCGAAAGCTCACGCGTAAACAAGAAATTCAAACAAAATTTCCTTCAGGTCTTTAATATCGATCCCGACCTCGTTGAAACCATTGGCGCCATGCGAAAACCAGAAGACCGCGCCAAGCTAGCGCTTACCGCAGTTTCCGAAGCATATGCAAATCAAGAACTCGAATTTGGGCCTGAAGTTATGCGTCGCATTGAACGCGAAGTCTACCTCAAAGTTCTTGACGCTCTCTGGATGCAACATCTTGAAAATATGCAGCACCTCCGTGAAGGTATTCACTGGCGCTCCATTGGCCAACGTGACCCACTCGTAGAGTATCGTACAGAGTCGCAAAAGCTCTTTGAGGGCTTACAGAAAAACCTCCGCGAAGAAGTTCTCAAAATCCTCCTCAGCGTCACTAAACAAGAAGCAGTTGCCACTGATATTGTAGACGGCGAGGAATATGACACCGAACTCACTCAAATGGCGGAGACTGCCACGAATAAAGGCGTAAATACTATTGATTCTGGCGTAAAAAACCTCGATAACGAATTTAAATCCGGATCCAGCAAAAAGACTGACGTTAATCGCGAGCGTAATACCGCAAGAAAATCTAAAAAGAAACAACGTCAGAACAAAAAACACAGTAAACGCTAGTATGAAACATTTTGTTGAAGAAATCGAGCTAAAGAATGGCGCGAGGGGACTTCTTATTGACGTCCCCGGCGCCTCTGTTATGAACATCAAAGTTCAATTCCGCGGCGGCATGCGTTTTGCTAAAAGTCCTGACCTCTACGAGATTGCCCACGTAGTCGAGCATCTTAGCTTTGGCGCTAATTCTGTTTTTCCAGATGAACAAGCCTATGAGGCTGATTTCACCAAAAACGGCGCCTACCACAACGCATGGACCTCCGATTATTCAGTCTGTTATGAAGCCGAATGTGCCGATTTTGAATGGGAAAGAATCTTAAATCTTGAGCGCATCGCAATTACCTCACCAATGTTTAATGAGGAAGAGCTAAAAAGCGAGAAGGGAAACGTTAAGGCCGAGCTCACTGGCTATATGAATGATTACGCCAGACTCCTCTGGCCAAGGCTGCAAAAAGCCATCGGAGAAGAAGTCCCAAACCTCAAAGAGCGTCTTGCCACTATAAATAATATTGAATTAAAAGATATTCGTGAGCATTACCGTCGCACACATACCGCCAAAAATATGCGTTTCATCATTGCCGGACAAATTAAGCACCGCAAAAAAGAAATTTTACGCAATCTTGAAGATTGGGATCTAAAAGAGGGGCGTCGTTTTGAGATTCCAAAAGACAAGCTCCATTCTTCACCAGCGGTCCTCGTCAAACGCAAGGACGCCAGCAATATTACATTCGGTTTTTCCATGGTTACCCCAAGACGTTTATCCATCCAAGAAACTCAAGCCATGGGTGCGCTCAACCACATTCTAAATGGCACCATGAGTAGTCGAATTTTTGGTCAAGCCAGAAAACGCGGCCTTGTTTATGGTATGGGTAGCGGCATTAATAGTAGTAAGCACTATTCATCTTGGGATTTTGATGGTGAGGTTAATCTGGAAACTGCCGATGAACTTTTTTCACTTATCCAAATTGAGATGGTTCGTGCTCTCAATGGGGAGATATCTGATGAAGAAATTGAAGCCGTCAAAACTTATGCACAAGGTCGCTATCAAATGGGCGCTCAAACCGTCAGCCAAATCTCCGATTACTACACCGATGACTATTTTATGACAGAAAAGGTTGAACTCTATGATGATTTTCCGCAAGTCATTAAAGAAATTAATAAACCATCCATCGTTGAACTCGCTCGCGAGTTTGCTGGCTCTGGTATTCATGCCTTCGTCGCCGTTGGTTCTGTCGAAAAAGCCGTCATCAATCAGCTTGCAGAATCTCTCAATTTTTAAATCCCAAAAAAATCCAAAAAATCTCAAAAAATCCAAAAAATCCCCACAAATTCACAAAGTTACTCAAATATAAATCCTCCATCAGTAAACTTGAGTGATTTTTAGTTCGCGTCATCTCAAAATGGCGTATAATAAGACTATGAAAATCGCAGTTCTCGGCCACGGTCTTGAAGGCAATGCCATTGAATCTTATTTCAAAGACCATCTTCTTGACGATCAGCCAAATCAATTCACCTTTTTTGATCATTTCACGGATTCCGAAATCCCAGGTTTTGAACTTGAAAAATACGACCTAGTTTTTCGTAGTCCATCAGTCCGCCCACAGTTCGCCCTAAAACCAGAAGATCGTGGCAAGTCCAAGAACTGGACCTCAATCACAAACTATTTCTTTGAACACTGCAAAGCCCCAATCATCGGTGTTACCGGCACAAAAGGCAAGGGCACAACCTGCTCGATTATCACCAATATCCTCCGTCAATTCACCGAGCGCTTTCGCAAAATTCACCTCGTCGGCAACATTGGCACGCCAGCCATCTTAGAGCTTGATGATATCGAGGAAAATGACCTCGTAGTTTATGAAATGAGTAGCTTCCAGTGTTGGGATCTTAAAAAATCCCCTCACGTATCTGTAATATTACGCATTGAACCGGACCATCTCGATCGTCACCTAAATTTCGATGACTACGTCGCTGCTAAGGGTAATATTATAAAACATCAAACCGCAGAGGATTACTGTATTTATTATGCCAACAACACCGTTAGCACTAAACTTGGCGAGCAGGCTCCTGGCAAAAAATCTACCTATCCAATTTTAAGCTATCAAACCGAACTAAAGGCTCTTCTCGATTTCCTCTCCATTCCAGGCGAGCATAACCGGGAAAATGCCGAAGCAGCCATCCTTGCAGTACTAGATATCCTCGGGCTCACACTCGATGACTTATTTGCTTCACAGGATTCTGAGCTTTATCTCAAAATCAAACAAGGACTTTCCACCTTCAAAGGCCTCCCTCATCGTATTCAGTTTGTTAGGGAACTAAACCATGTTCGTTATTATGATGATAATTATTCATCTGCCTTTCCTGCCTCTGATGTAGCGATTCGTACCTTTGAAGATTACCCAACTATCCTAATCGCCGGCGGCAAAGACCGTCATCTTGATCTCACTGAGATGAAAAAACGCTTCTTTACTGCCAAGAATCTCAAAAAAATCATCCTCATTGGCGAAACACGTTTTATGTTATCCGAAGGCGAGGATCCAGAGAAATTCACTCTTTGTGATACCCTCGAGGAAGCCGTCAATCTCGCTCGTCAACTTGCCGAAAAATACGCTGCCGACCTCGATTCAAATTATGATCTCTGTATTCCATCCACTAACGAAGCTAGAATTAATCAGTCTGCAAAGCCAGCTATTGTATTAATGAGTCCAGGCGCCGCCAGTTTTGATATGTTTAAAAACTTCAGTGACCGCGGCGAACAATTCCAGCAACTCGTTAACGCTTTTTAATGGTAAAATAATATTAATGATCCCATCAAATATTACATCGATTTTAGATTCATTCAGCAAAAAAACAGCTCAACCTACTCAGTCTACCCCGCTCACAAGGCTGGTCGTGCCATCCAGTGATGCTGTTTTCCGTTTCCTGAGTTATTATTTTGATCGCTCTACTCGTATCGCCTCATTTGTCTATCAGGGAATTGATAATGTTATTTTCACAGAAAAAATTTATTTTGCTCCAAAACCCGGCAGTGAAACCAGCATTTTTAATATTCTTGATGACCCAGAATTAAATCAACTCCTCGATCAGGCAATGTTTCTCGCTTTCATCTTGATCGGTACGAGTTACTATAAAGCACACCCAACCGCCAATATTCGACTCGATCGACCACTTGATGATTTTCAAGCACGTTTCTTTTCAACGGTTTATCAAGAAGGTCTTAGTCAATACGCCTTTGAAAATCGACTTGATCGCTCCAAGCTTGCAACTTTTCGCGCCACCAATGGCTTCCAAAATAAACCAGCCGTCAATTATCGTGGAAATGGCATCCTAGCATTACAATCCGGCGGTAAAGACAGTCTTTTAGTGGCCGAACTCCTCAATGAGAGAAGCATTAGCTTTACACCATGGTATATCTCCAGTAGCCCCGACCATAGTCATCCAAACGTCATTGATCACCTGGATGATAATTTTAACCATCAAAAAGCCAGTATCGTTTATCGACAAATCGATCGCCAGCATCTCCAGCTTTCCGGTGGGTTAAATGGTCATGTACCGGTTACTTTTATTGTCGAGTCTCTTGCAATTATTCAGGCTATTTTGAACCATCAGAATATCGTTATGACCAGTATTGGTCGCGAAGGTGAAGAACCACATGCCATGATCGGCGATCTACCAGTCAATCACCAGTGGTCAAAAACTTGGCAAGCCGAACTGTTGATGACTGAATATATTAATCGATATCTTTCCCCAGACCTCCATGTCGGATCTCCAATCCGCCACCTTAGCGAACTTCGCGTAGCAGATCTCTTCGTGCAAAAATGCTGGCAAAAATACGGGTATAGCTTTAGCTCTTGCAATGAAGCAAACTACAAGCAAAATAACCACAACAGTACCCTCAAATGGTGTGGACACTGTCCAAAATGTGCAAATTCCTATCTATTATTTTGTCCATTTATTCCACCACAATATCTCCAGTCACTCTTTAACGACGTCGACCTCTTCCTTGATCCAAATCTCACCAAAACCTTCAAAGGACTCCTTGGTGTCGGCGGAGAAATGAAGCCATTTGAATGCGTAGGTAGCACTGAAGAATTACGCGCCGCCTATCATCACCGCATGACCGTGCCGCCAATTGCAATCCCACAAAATCCTCAAATCAAAAATTCTCCAGTTACCTACTGGCAACCAGTTTATGCGAATCTGCCATTCACGGTCCCACTTAGCAATTTCAACTACCTCGCCGAGTCCGAAAATCAAGAATACTTTAAGAACTTTTTCGAAAACTACAACAAAAAACCAACTGAACAAGACGTAGCTTTCCTCACACCTTCTGAATTACAGCAACAAAACAATCAAAAAGCTGACCGAGTTCTGGCCATGATTGAGCGTCGTAAGCAACTAGAAAAACTCCGCCGCAGTAGCAAGCAAAGACAGCGTGATTTTTAAAACTTACTGAATATTTTAATTCTTTTTCTATACTTTAAAATTAGTAAATAAGAAGTCATTAGGTCTTAAACTTTACTTTTATTCTAGGTCGCGCTAGAATAAACATAAGAATTAATAGAATAAACATTATGGCAAAAATAATTACTAAAAAATCAAGCAAATCTACCACAAAAACCTCAGCAAAAACTACCGCAAAATCCCCAGTAAAGACCACAAATCCCCTCGCAAAGGCCAGTAGTAGGGAAGTCACCAAAAAGCCAAAAAATAGAGACGAAAAAAATGTCAAAAACGATAATTCAATGACTTACTTTTGGGGTGGTCTTGGTATCGTCCTTTGCGCGGCAGGTGCCCTCATTGTTCTCCTCTGGGGCATTGGAGCCATGTTAAATAAATAGTAGAAGTTAATAGTTACGGTGGGTCAATGAAATTTTATGTAGTAAGACACGGGCAAACAAGTTGGAATACTCTTGGCATCAACCAAGGGTGGTCTGATATTGAACTAAACACTACTGGAAAATTTCAGGCGCTCAAGGCTCGTGAAGAGCTAAAAAACGTTCGATTCAATATTGCCTACTCCTCACCATTACAGCGAGCCGCCAAAACCTGTCAAATTATCCTCGGTCGCTCAATTCCGGACAAGTCAATTTTTAGTGATCTTAGCCTTGAAGATTCCATTGAGTTAAGTCACATCTACCTCGACAAAGAACAGCCAAACGCCAATTGTTTTATTCGCTACTCAGAGGATCTCATCGAGCGTGGACTTGGAGTTTTTGAGGGAAAAGAAGGTTCTCGCATTCATGAAATTAGTTGGAAAGACGGCTTTAATGCCGATCGCTTCAAGATGGAATCTGTGCCACACATGTTCCAGCGCATCGACCGCATTCTAAAATATATTCAAACTGATGCCTTAGAAAATTATGGGGAAGATGCAAAAATCCTCATCGTTGCTCATGCTGGCATTATTCGTATGATCGACTATGTTTTGCGTGGTGGTACCGAACAAGGTCTCTTCTATTCAGCGCTCTATGACAGTGCGATTGAGACTCGTCTCAAAAACTGTGGCATTCAAGTTTACGACCGCTAAAATCTGTGATAAAATAATAATCATATTAATGGACCTTCGCCAAGTGGTAAGGCAACGGGTTTTGGTCCCGTCATTCGCAGGTTCGAATCCTGCAGGTCCAGCCATACAAAATGATTACCACACAAAAAGAGTCTCCCCTAAGACTCTTTAAAAGTATAATTGGCATTTTTACCGTCAAATTCGAGGTTCGAGAGTAACAAACCGAGGATTTGGCGTTTTTCATTCACTTTCGCAACCTTAAAGATATCGGCAACGTACTCAAGAAGGTTTAATAGATACGACACCGTTACGTAGTAGCTTTGGTCGATATCATCACTCTTTTTTGAGAATTGCAATACACTCTCTCAGTGGGTGTAATTACTCCAATAAATTGAATATAAATGCACCAAGCTTCGTTTCTGAGATACTGCACACAGGACAAGTGTATTATTTTTTGCTGTTGGGGCAGTGATATGGGTAATGATACACATTACCGTTTTTCTGGAAGTTCGCACCAAACCCCGTTAATTTCCGCAGAAAGTGACTGGATGAAGTAATTCTAGTAGCATAACGTCGAAAAATCTTTTTAACAATATGGAATCTTTCGACATCAAGGATGATGGTGTGTTTGCCATCTGTCAGTTTAGCGTGCTCTTATACATTGTGTAGCCAAGACTATGTTTACTTTCTATACTTTGGTGTCGCCGACACTATAACGTCTCATCCTATTCTCATTGACTCGCTTACCATTTTCAAAATGAAAGTCGATCGCTTCGACCACTTTGTCACCAGACAGAAATACCCTCTTATCTTCATCACTCAAGGCAACAAAATATGGACGCCTCCCAATCATCTTTCCATCCTTGTAGTCATAGACTGTATTGCTAAAATCTAGTAAGCAATTTTTACCATCTATGCTTACGAGATTATATGCATGTTCTTCAGCAACTCCTCTGGATTTACACGAGCCAAAAACAACCTGCGAATCGTAGCCACACACCTTCAAAAGGTTTTGTGCTATAACTGCTCTTTCCGAGCACTGGGCTACGCCTTGTTTTTTAAAAGCACTTATAGGTGTCTCCCTTGCCACAGACATCTGATCCTCGCCACTGTCGAACCATTCCGATTGTCGCATCTCGGGATGCTCATCGTAAAACGCATCGGCATTCTGCTCCATCCACTCATCCAGCACTTGACTTCTTCGGTCCACATTATCCTTTGGTAAGCCAAAGTAGTAGTCTAGCATAGGCATAATTTGTTGGAGTAGGTTGGCATCATTGGGTAAGTTTTGTCTTTTTATTCCCATTGCAAAATCATACAAATAGTCGTTATCGTAGATATGGTAACTTACATCCCCGAGCGAACTTCCATTTATAGTGGTTTTCGAAGTGATAAAATCTCCATAATGCGTAACCGAAAAAGCTGTTTTCCCAAACAACCCCGGTCTAGCTCCTAGTTCTTTCACATCCTTGCTCTCGGAGGATAATTTTTCCACTATCCTGTCGACAGTTTGCTTTATTTCTCCGTAGCTATGGCACTCGTTTATTTTTTCAATAAACTTGCTTTCGTGATAGTTTTCGCCTTGCTCGGCTGAATCGTCACCTTATGATTCCATCTTGTTTACCATAGCTGCAACATCATCCCAAGTAGTTTTTCGAGTGGCTTCAGCTGATAGGGATGTCCGCTCCGAGGCGCTATTAATTGCTTGATCTAAAGTGGCGAGAAGTTTATCTGCCTCCGCTTCTATCTGTTTTAAGTCTTTGTGGGGCTCATCTTGTAAAAACATCTTCTGACGCATTTGACGCATTTCTTCAAGTTTGCTCCATCCATCCTCTACAGGAGAATTATCCACCCCTTGTAAACTATCTGCCGTTTTACGTCCGACATTAGTAAGAGAATCTATTCTACGCATGTTTTAATTATAACAAAAAAGTACCACTTTTTAATACCCCAACTCCATTTCTTCCATAGTGCTTCGTCATCATCAAGGCTAACGGATGAAATTTCGCTCTCTACTGGTGGAGTGTCAAAAAAGGGACATTATTCGAAGATTGATAGGCTTTTGAATGGTCGGTTTTAGTGGTGGCGTTCATAGCCACGATAACCGTGTTTAATCCACCATTTCGCATACTTTTACTGGAGGCCAGTTGCCTCCACTACTATCTTGTTAAAGTCAGTAAAACCAGAAAGTCACTTATAAAAAAACATTTCTCATACTACAATAAGTTTATGGATAATATTAAGATTCTACAACTCAACGTGTGGGGCGGACGTATTAAAGATGGCCTTACTAATTTTATAAAAGAAGGAAATTACGACCTCATTTGTTTACAAGAAGCCGTCTGGGACCGTAATCACACCAAAACCCTAGAGTATTTTATGGATACCGTTGATAAAATCAAAGAGGAAGCCAACTTCAAATACGACACTCGTAGTAGTCAATTTGGTATTTCAATTTTAAATAACATTATTCACTACGAAAGCGGCAATGCTATTCTTAGTAAAATTCCTTTTAAGCACTCTGAAGAAAAAATTCTGCATGGTGAGTACCGCTTTGCTACAAACCTAGATCAATACGAGCATGCTGTAAAACATAATCTTTATACCGCACAAAAAGTTATTCTAGAAAATGGTCTCACAGTAATTAATTATCATGGTTACTGGCTCAAAGACCCGCTTGGAGACGAAACTTCAGTCTTATGCATGCGCTCCGTCGCCGACATGATTAGCTCAGACAAAAACCCCGTTGTTCTCTGTGGTGATCTTAACGTTATTCCTGAAGCAAAAGCAATGCGTGAGCTCGATTTTCTTCGCGACCTCACAGCTATTCATAACATTCCCACCACGCTGCGCAATATTCGCTTCACCAAAGACGTTCCTTGTGACCATATTTTAATTAGCGATAATATAAACTATCAAGATTTTGAAGTCATCGATGCACCTATCTCTGACCACTGTGCATTAACAGTTAAAATTAATTTCTAAATCTATTATTCCTCAGTAAAATCCGCATCCATCACTGCCTGCAATTGATAATCAGGGAATACTTTTTGAATCTCAGCTACAGCTTTTTTAAATGAAGCCAGTCTATTCTCTGCATCAAAGCTCACCACAAGATCAAAACGCATTTGCTTCTCCGCCTCAAGCAAATAAAAACCATGTACCTGTCGGATATATTCCTGTTTTAGTGCAACCTCCTTTAGTTTTTGTTGCATCTTGATCACATGTTCGTCTTTTGTGTTTACGGAATAAACACCAATCGCCGTCAAAAGCACCCTATGCTCTTTTACTACTTTCACCGAAATCTCGCGCAATAACTGATCAAGCTCCACCACGCTCAAAGTATCAGGCACCTCAATATGTAAAGACCCATTCCAACGATTTGGACCATAGTTATTTAAAATTAAATCGTAAACCCCCAGCACATTTTTAAAACCCATTACGGTTTTTTTGATAGTCCTCGCCAACTCAAGGTCATTTTGTTCACCCAATAGTTGCGATATTGTCCCCTTTAGCATTTCAATACCTGACTTGATAATAATTAGAGCAATCACTGCACCAAGATATGCTTCAAGCGCCAAATTAAATACCATAAATATTACGGCCGCTACAAGAGTTGAGAAGGAAATCACGGCATCGAGGGTGGCATCAGCTCCAGAATTAACTAAAGAATCTGATTTCACTTTTTCTCCTACCTTCTTTACATATACACCTAAGACAATTTTTACCACTACGGCTACCGCAATAATTATTAATGATGTCGGATTATAGTCCGGGGTCTCCGGTTTAATAACTTGTTTAACCGACTCGATTAATGACGTTGTACCAGCATACAGAATAATCACCGCGATCATCATTGCGCTTAAGTATTCAATTCTCCCATGACCAAAAGGATGCTTCTTATCTGGCGCCTTTCCAGCCAATTTTGTACCAACAATCGTAATTATTGAACTTCCGGCATCAGAGATATTATTCACCGCATCGAGAACAATAGCAATCGAATTAGAAAGTAGTCCAATGCCAGCCTTGAACGCCGCCAAAAAAACGTTTGTAATGATTCCAATCACACTGGTTTTAATAACGATTTTTTCTCTTTCGTTATTTTTATTTAACTCTCTTAGTTCACTTAAATTCGACATTTTATCCTTGTAACTTCAAAATCAATAATAATCTTTCCATTTTACCATATCAAAAAAGTCAAAAACTATAGGGTTATCCAGAGACTCTTTTCTTTGCTATAATTACAACATGAATGATCTCGAAAAACGACTTTCCATCCTCAAGTCAGACCTTACCACTACCTGGCAGAAGCTTCAAATTACGCAAAAAATCGAAAAACTCGAAGATCTTGAACGCCAAATCTCTGAACCAGAGCTCTGGCAAAATCCTAAAAATGCCAAAAAAGTAAATACTAGTTTTAGCCGCCTCAAGTCTGAAGTCGAACCTTGGCAGATGCTAGAAATGCAAACCTCTGATCTCCAGGAAATTCTCGAACTTCAAGAACCAGATTTAATTTCAGAGATCAACGATCAGCTCACCTCAATGGAACAGACTCTTGCTGGCCTAAAAAAAGCTCTTCGTTTCACTAATCAGTATGACGAAAAAAATGCCATTATTCGAATTACCGCCGGGGTTGGTGGCACCGAAGCCATGGACTGGGCTGGCATGCTTGAGCGTATGTATTTGCGTTTTTTTGAAAAAAATAATTACTCCGTGGAGCTCATCGAACGAACCGCTGGGGAAGAAGCCGGCATAAAAACCGCCGTTTATGAAGTTTACGGAAATTACCCTTATGGCAATCTTAAATCCGAACATGGCGTACATCGTCTCGTCCGACTTTCACCATTTAATGCCGATAATTTACGCCAAACCTCTTTCTCGCTTGTTGAAATTCTCCCGATCCTCGATAGTGAAGACGATTTAAAAATCGATGAAAAAGATCTCCGTATTGATACCTACCATGCTGGTGGCCACGGCGGTCAATCCGTTAATACTACTAACTCAGCCATCCGCATTACTCATCTTCCGACTAATACGGTTGTTGCAATCCAGAATGAAAGATCCCAACTACAAAATCGTGAAAAGGCGATGGAAATTTTACGCGGAAAATTAATCCAGATGCAACAAGAACAGCAGGCGGAATCAATTAATCAACTTCGTGCCGGCGAATCTGCAAAGTGGGGTCAGCAAATCCGAAATTACGTACTCCAACCATACAAACTTGTCAAAGATACTCGCACTAAATACGAAGAGACCGACGCCGACGCCGTCCTTAATGGTAAAATTGACGGTTTTATTGACGCCTATCTTGAATCACAAATCGGTGAAAACTAATTTATAAAATTCTAAGCTTTTACTCACAATGTGTTTATGTTAAAATATTGGTATGATATTGTTCGACCATGTCACCAAACATTATCACGGCGACAGCCGGCCTGCCCTTGATAATATTTCCATGCATATTGCAGCCAACGAATTTGTTTTTCTCGTCGGAAAATCTGGTGCAGGCAAGTCGACACTTCTCAAAATGATCACCAAAGAAGAAACTCCCGATTCCGGTAAAATCGTAATTGGCGGTATTGATCTTGATTATGTTAAGAAAAAGCATATCCCAAACTACAGACGACGCATCGGTGTGGTTTTTCAGGACTATAAATTACTCCCAACCCGCACGGTTTACGAAAACGTTGCCTTTGCTCTAGAAATTGCCGGGATGAGCAATCACGAAATCGAAAATACGGTTCCAAAAGTTCTCGACCTAGTTGGGCTATCCAATAAAGCCTACCGTTTTCCAGATAATCTTTCAGGTGGTGAGAGGCAACGCGTCTCAATCGCACGTTCCGTAGCACGACAGCCAAAAATTCTCATTGCCGACGAGCCAACTGGTAATCTTGATGTCTTGACTTCAAAGGAAATTATCGATTTACTACAGAAAATTAATGATTACGGTACAACAGTTTTAGTCACTACTCACGACGCCAGTATCGTGAATCTCCTCAAGAAACGTGTTATTACCATGAAAGATGGCAAGATTGTTTCCGACCAAAAAGAACATGGCATTTATCGTCTCGATGGCAATAATGATGGTATCTATAGATTACCTCACCCAGGCTATATGCGCGCCACGTCATACTTATCACCTGAAGAAAACCCGCTAGCTCACAAAAAATCAGTTATCGAAGTTAATATTAATCAAAACGAAAATGATAATGAATTAGCTGAACACAAAACGCCAAAGCGTAGACGCTTAATTCAATAGGAGACAGAGAATCATGAAACAAAAAAGCAAAAATACCACAATCGATCGTCTAAAAACCATGTCAAAAAACAGTCGCGGTAACCTTATGCGCAATAATTTGCGTATTTTAAAATACGGCGTCATCGGCTATGGTCGCAATATCTGGCTCTCCATTACCTCAACATTTGTCATGACCCTAACCTTGATTCTCCTTTTTGTTACCGTAATTGCTAGTATTATTCTTTCATCAACCGCTGATCGAATGCGCGATAAAATCGATATCACTATTTTCTTTAAGCCTGGCACCGAAACTTCTGTACTCCAGGAAATGGCTAATATTATTAAGAAAGACACCAATGTTAAGTCTGCAGAATATTCCACTTCCGAACAGGAATACGCAAAATTTACAGAAGAGACTAAAAAGGCCGGCGACGTTGCACTCCTTGCTACGCTAAACGATGATGACATGAAGGAGTTGATGCTAAAATCCATGCAATCTACACTTCGCGTAAAAGTTTATAACGCCGACAGACTCGACAATATTAAAGATATTGTAAATACCGATACTACCTTCCGCGACAATATCGATCCTAAAAAAGAGCCGACTTATAATACCAATGACACCGCCATTGAAACCATTGCCTCTTGGGCTAATATTGCAAAAACAGGAGGTTTTGCGCTCTCCGGCATCTTCCTCATTATCTCAATTCTCGTCATTTTCAATACCATCCGCATGGCGATCTACTCTCGTAGTGAAGAGATTTATATGGAAAAACTAGTCGGTGCCGACAACCATTTTGTGCGCGGCCCATTTCTTGTTGAAGCAATGATTTCAGGAATACTCGCCGGTATTTTCTCCACAATTTTAGGATTCATCCTCTTTGGCTTTGCCGCACCAAAGCTCGCTTCTTACGACATCGACGTGAGTGAAATTAGTAGATATATTTATTCTCCAAGCATGGGCTTAATTGCGCTCGCGCTTATCGGGCTCGGTCTTATTATTGCCTTCGCCTCATCGCGCCTTGCCGTCTCCAAATATTTGAAACGTGTTTAACTAGTTCACTGCAAAAAAGTCAAAGAATCAACACACAAATATTCTTTGTACCAGCAAAATCAACTCACCTTTCAAATAATTTGACTCTATGTACTTCTTATGCTAAAATTTATCCACAAAAGCTAACATTCCGAAAGGAGGTTACAATATGACAAAAAGAAAAAAACAAGCCAAAAAACAATCGAATCGCACATCCCTATCTAAACTAAAAAGACTGTTTATTTTTGTCACCGTCCTCGTTCTTGGCTTCAATTTTCTACCAAATCTTTTTGACAATCCAAAGCAAGCTTTAGCCATTGAAAACGAAGCCTATTGTACCTCAAATGCTTGTCGTGCCGCAAAAAAAGCAGAAAACGAAGCTACTACCAAGGCCAATGAAGCCTCCAAAGCTGCCACCACTCTTGAAGGAGAAGTCGAACGTTTGCAACAAGAAATCACAATGTATGAGGCACGCATTAAGGCCAATGAAGCCGAAGCCGAAGACTTAAAGCTAAAAGTTGAGGAAACTACCAAAAAGTTAAAACTTCAACAACAAGCTCTTGCTAACATGCTAATTAATCTCCATTTTGAAGACGACGGTGATGCCATCATGATTCTTGCTGGCTCCAGCTCGATCTCAGATTTCGCTGAGCGCCAAACCCGTGTAGATACCGCAAAAAATCAGGTTACTCTCTCCGCCCAAACCGTCAAAACCATGAAACAGGACCTAGAGAAGCAAAAAACAGAAGTAGAACGTGTCATTGCGGACCAACAGATTCAGCGTAAAGCCGTTGAAGATAAAAAAATTGAACAACAAGAACTAATCTTAAAGTATCGCGACAATGCAGCTGCATTTGCACTTGAAGCCGCCTCTTCTCGTGAAGAAAAGATTAAATTAATTAATCAAGAATATAGCGATCATTTGCAAAGAATGCGTAATGGCGGAGGGTTCGGTACTGTCGCAAATGGTTATAACAGTTACGAATCGTTCATCGGCAACTATGGTTTTGCCTGTCCACGCGATAATATCCGCGGCATCCTTGACTCATACTATACTTGCCAGTGTACCAGCTATGCCGCCTATAAGGCCGTAGAATACTGGGGTCCACACATTCGTGTTACCGGATGGGGAAATGCTTATAGCTGGGCTGCAGCCGCCAGATCACTCGGCTACCGTGTCGACCGCACACCAAGTGCTCACTCAATTGCCCAAACCGCCTCTGGCGCCTGGGGTCACGTGATGTGGGTTGAATCAGTCAACGCCAATGGTACCATGAATGTCTCTGAATATAACAATCTCTATTCCTCACGTTCAGGACAATGGGGTGACTTCGGTTACCGCGTTGGCGTAAGTCCTGCTGGATATTACTTCATCCATTTTGATTAGTAATCCACTCTGCTGGATATTACTTTATCCGTTTTGATTAGTAAGCCATACCGCTTCTGCTATGTTATAATCTAATACATGAAGAATACGGAAAAAAGTAGGCAAGTCAGTCTCGGCGCAACCGCTGTCTTAAGCTTTGTTACCCTAATTGTCGGCGCTTTTATCGGTGCAAACTGGAATAATCTATATTTACAATTTTCGCCATACATCAATTTAAACCAAAAAGTTTCTACCCCAGTCAAATGGGAAGAACTAAACGAAGTCTATTCTCAAATTTCAGCAAACTACGATGGAAGTATCGACAAGGCTGCCATGATCGAAGGGGCAAAAAAAGGATTGACCGCCTCACTTGGGGATCCTTATACTGTCTATTTCGATGCCAAAGAAGCTGTCGACTTTAAATCTAGTCTTAATGGCGAGATTAAAGAGGCTGGGGTAGGAATCGAAATGATGAAGCAAGGGGATTACGTTGTAGTCACCAGAACCCTCCCAGATAATCCAGCTAGAAAAGCCGGGGTTCATGCTGGTGATGTCATCTTTGCAATTAACGACGAAGAAGTTTGGGACAAGGATACTGACATCATAGCCAGTAAACTTCGCGGCAAGTCTGGAGAAAAAGTTAAACTAACAGTCGCTCGCGAAAAACAAAAGCTTGATTTTGAACTCATTCGCGAAAAAATAAATAACGTCTCTGCTGATGTGACTTACCAAGACAAAACTGCAATTATTTCCGTCTACCGTTTTAGTGAAGATACTGGCACGCTAGTGGAGTCATTCGCAAAAGACTTTAAGAAAAAAGGTATTAATAAAGTCATCTTAGATTTAAGAAATAACGGCGGTGGCTTCGTCAAAGCCGCACGCGATCTTCTCTCACTTTGGCTCGATGGAGACAAGATTCTCATTCAAAAATCCACCACCTCAGGACAAACTATCACCTACGCAAAGCGCGGTGAAGCTGTTCTAAAAGACACTAAAACCATTGTGCTCGTCAATAACGCCACCGCTTCAGCCTCAGAAATTGTCGCTGGTGCTCTCAAAGATTACAAAAAAGCCACCATTGTTGGCACAAAAACCTATGGCAAAGGCGTCGTCCAAACTATGCTTGAGCTCTCCGGCGGTGCACTACTCAAAGTTACTACTGCCCACTGGTATACACCAGATAACCAAACCATCAACAAGACTGGTATCTCTCCAGATATTGAAGTTGAACGTACCTACAATGACATTAATAGCGGCAAGGACCCTCAGCTCGACAAAGCAAAAACTCTTTAATTCGACAAATTCCATTGAAATTGCTATAATATAATTATTATGATTAAAGTTTATACCACCCCTACTTGTATTTATTGCCATGCTCTTATGAACTGGCTTAATGAAGAAGGAATTGATT
>CAJZIB010000010.1 GCA_916049555.1 uncultured Candidatus Saccharibacteria bacterium
GTGTGGAAGTGAAGACTTTTGCGGGGGCAGTTCCGAGCCGTAGTGAAATTTATTTGCAAACCCATCTTCAGACTAATCAGGTTGATATTGCGTTTTCTGGTTCTGACGCTCAACAGTCAAAGAAGGATACCGGATATGTAAATTATGCAGTTAAGACGAACAATCCAACTGAATATATGAATTATCTTTCAAGTATAGACGAGGATGTTAATTTAAATCATACTGATCCAACGGTAACTGATAAGATTAGGCCATTTTCGCCAGCGACTTTATATAGTAATATTCCGGAAAATACATGGGGCTATTGCGATCTAGACCTCGATAATTGTAAGCCAATTACTCCTGCAAGTCATCCGTCGGTGATATATTCACCGCCGGATGTATCTTCATCTCTCATTTCCACTAGAGCCAAATATGGATATGATATTACGGATACTTATTATTTTTATTTTGTCGCAAGGGTCTCACCAAATTTAACCCCTGGTACCTATTCGAAGAATGTCTTATTTACTACAATCACAAAAGATTTTACTCCTTCAGCTACGTTTTTACCAGGTAAACAGTTTAATGATATTGTAGCAAATTTAGATTCTACTCATACAGTTAATGTATTTAAGCGCTCAAATACACCACCAGCCAATTTGGCTTCTGCGTCCGTAGTTTCGACCGCAGATTCGGGGCGTCCGATTTATGCCTGGTTTAATGCTCCAGACCGCACCGTATATTGGTGGACAGATGCAGATGTGGCGTATGTAAATACTAATGCGAATCAGATGTTCGAAGACTTTAATCGTGGCGTTGCAGACATGGATTTAATCGATATTCGTGGAATGGATACTCGATATACAAATACAATGCATAATTTTTTCTGTGATGGTACTAAGAGTGTGAAAAATTATAACATTGACGGCATTGATACGAGCAAGGTTTGGGATTTTTCAGGAATGTTTGCAGGAGCTGATCAGTTGGCTACTGCTAAAAATCCGGTTGACTTTTCAAAGATTAATACTAGTAGCGCAATTGATATGTCGAATATGTTCCAGAGAAGCAACTTTACGACAATTGATGTCCGTAGTTTTAATACGAAAAATGTGAAATATATGGGGTGTATGTTCTGCGGGGTGATTAAGGCCAAGAACATCGATTTGCGTGGCTGGGATGTGTCAAATCTTGAAGGTTCACATTTGATGTTTGCATCAACTCAGATTGAACATATCAATCTTGCAGGCTGGAATAGCCACAAGCTACTTGACACTTCGCGAATGTTTGAAGGTACGGTGACTTTGCAGTCGCTAGATATTACTGGTATGGATACTTCAAAAGTGAAGAATATGTTTGGAATGTTTTATCTATCTGCTCTACCGAACTTAGATTTAACTCAGCTAAATACGAGCAGTGTAACGAATATGAACTCAATGTTCAAACAGATGTCGAGAATCTCATCTTTGAATTTTACTTCATTTGATACTAGTAACGTGACGGATTTTGGCGAGATGTTCCGTGGAATCGTGATTGGAAATCAAACCTTGGATGTTCGTAGTTTTAATACCTCCAAGGCTACTGCAATGTGGATGATGTTTGACGGCACCAATTTAATCGGAAATCTGGACCTGACTAGCTTCGATACAAGCCACGTGGTGGATATGTCCAATATGTTTTCGAGTAGTGTGCTTCTAAATAGTGTGGATGTATCTAGCTTTAATACTAGTGCAGTAACCAATATGCAGGGTATGTTCTTTAAGACTTACGGTATGCCCGTAATTAATATTGCGAATTTTAATACTGCTAATGTACAGAATATGCAGGATATGTTCAGACTAACTGGTGCTGTGACGATTAAAGCTTCTGCGCTGTTTACTACAAATAGCGTAATTGATTCTAGCCGAATGTTTATGGATGCCGTACATCTAGTTGGGCAAAATGGTACAGCCTATAATGCTGCAAATCCACAAGATAAGACTTATGCAAGGCAAGATATTGCCGGGCTTCCTGGGTACTTTACGTTCTAGTAATCTTACTGTAACCTAATAATTTCTTGCATTTTTCCCTGTTTTCTGTTAGACTAGAGGCAGTTACCAAAGACAGTGACGGATTTTTGGTCAAGGGAGTGTGAATTTAATATGTGATTTACATGAACTTCAAAATCTTAATTAGGTCACCGAGGAAAAATCTTATAACTTGGTAACGAAGTTTAAAAATTCGTAGACTTCTTAACAATCAAGGAATACTTTTTATGGCAATTTCAAAAGATAAAAAGAATACATTGGTTGCTGATTTAACTGAGCTACTTTCAAGTGCAAAATTGACAGCTTACGCAAACTATCAGGGACTTACCGTCGCTGAACTCGAAGATTTGCGTCGTGCTGCTCGCGAACAGGGTGTCCGCATTAAAATCGTCAAGAACCGTTTGGTTCGTGTGGCGATGAATGAGATCGCAGTATACAAAGATACTGACACCACTCATTTGACCGGACAACTTGTTTACGCAATTTCCGATTCTGACGAAGTTGCTCCAGCTAAAGTTTTGGCTGAGTTTGGTAAGACCCACAAAGCTCTCGAGCTTGTTGGTGGTTTTAGCGATGGTGGTCGTATGATTGATACCGCTGAGATCAATGCGCTTGCTGCTCTCCCATCCAAGAACGAATTGGTGGCACAGGTGGTTGCACAACTGCTTTCACCAGTCAACGATTCTATCTCTGGTCTCGCTGGTGGACTTTCTGGCATTGTTTCCGGTTTGGAAGCAAAGTTGGAAGCATAGTCTGAAGTTTTATTAGAAAAGACAATCAATGTTTTATCCTTCGGGATAGATACTAAATTAATTTATAGAAAGGTCTAACATGGCTGATATTAAAAAATTAGCTGAAGAACTCGTAAACCTTACCGTTCTTGAAGTTAATGAACTCAAAAACACTCTTAAAGATGAATATGGCATTGAGCCTGCTGCTGCCGCTGTTGCTGTTGCTGCTGCTCCTGCTGCTGCCGCTGAAGAAGAAGGCAAATCTGAATTCAACGTCGTTCTTAAAGACGCTGGTGCTCAGAAAATCGCTGTAATCAAGGCTGTTAAAGAGGCTACTGGTCTCGGTCTTGGTGAAGCAAAAGCTATCGTTGATGGTGCTCCTGCAACTGTCAAGGAAAAAGTTAAGAAAGACGAAGCTGAAGCTCTCAAGAAAACTCTTGAAGAAGCCGGCGCTACTGTTGAATTAGCTTAATTAAAAACCGAGTCTACGAATTTATTAAAAAATACCCTTCGGGGTATTTTTTGTTGAGGAAATTTTGGTCTTTGGTTATTTTGGAAGCCTTAGGGCTTACGCCAGAAGGCACCTGGATTGGCGGTACCACCATCGATATGAGCATATTCAATGCTGTTGTCATTTGGGATGGCGGAGCCAGCTTGTCCTCGGTAGGCAGATAGACTTCTGAAAATACCATTGTAGGAAGTGACATTGGCAGTAGTGAAACTATCGGAGGCGTAGATTTTGACGAGCCAGGTTGAGCCGCCAAACATGTTTGACATATCCGTGGCACTGATGGTGTTCCAGTTGGTAAGATCAAGTTCATAGAGCCATGTATAGTCGAAAGCTTTAGAGAAGTTAGTAACCTTTCTGACGTCGAGATCACTAAGATCTAGATAAGAAACGTAAGTATAGTGGAATAGTTTCGACATATTTTTGACATTACTGGTATTGAGGCTGATTTTTGCGCGATAGGCGGTATTGAATCTACTAGAGTTACCAGCGAAAAGTCCTTCCATATTTTCAACGTTACTGGTGTCAAAGTCGTCTAGATCGAGACTATTTACTGTGCCGAGATCTGCAAAAGCGTAGCTGACGTCGACGAGTTTTGGCGCGGTAATTTTTGGCGCTTTAATTTTTTGAATATTACAGTTATGGATGAAGAGAGAC
Source organism: uncultured Candidatus Saccharibacteria bacterium (assembly GCA_916049555.1). Lineage (GTDB taxonomy): Bacteria > Patescibacteriota > Saccharimonadia > Saccharimonadales > Saccharimonadaceae > Nanosyncoccus. The sequence continues at coordinate 3,903 of CAJZIB010000010.1, forward strand.
TTGAGGGTTGTGAGCTCTGGAGCGGCCGTGAGGTTTGGCCAAGTAACGTCGGTTACTCCATAACTGCCACGACAGCCGCTAGCTTCAAATTCGTCTTGAGATCCCATAAACATTTTTGACATGTTTTTAACTTTGGCAAAGGAAAAGTTTGAGATATCAATGCTGGGGCTAGAACCATCAAATAAACCAAACATACCTTCCATCGTAGTAGCACTACTAGTGTTGAAGGTTGCTGGGAAGACTACGGATCCATTGGCGTGTGATCCATAGAACATGTAGGAAAGATCGGTGGCAACAGTTGGTTTGAGATGTGGGGCGATGGCTCCGAGGTCGAGTCTTTTAGTGCCATAGAACATACGACTGAGATTCTTGGCGGAAGAAAGGTCGAGCTTATCGATATTGCCAATGTTGACGAGATTGGAAGTTTTCTCAAACATGGAACTAAAATCTTCGGCGTTGCCAGTATTAAAAGTTTGCGGAAGAGTGAGATTATTTAGGGTTTCCGCACCCTTAAACATGTTTTTGACTGCGTCAATTCTTCCGGTAGTCATGCTGCCAAGATCAATTTTTTGAAGATAGTAGGCACCTTCAAACATTGATTCGAGATTTGTAATACGAGAGCCGCCGAGTTGGTTACTTAATTTTATTCCTCTAGCATAGCTATCTTTGAACATGTTTGAAAGATTTTCGGCGCTGGTGAATTTGATGGCGGATAGATCGATATTGGTTGTGTTTTTAGTATTATTAAACATATTTGAAAAATCTGTGACATTCTCAAAGGTGGCATTTTTAAGATTAATGTCCGAAATACTAGTGCCTTCAAACATTGAAGTGGTATTAGTGGTGTCACGGAAGGTAGTGTGGGTGAGATCTACGCTAGAAAGACTAGTCGTGCCTGCAAACATAGAGGAGGCGTCAGTGACTTTTTCAAATTTTGCTTTGTCAAGTTTCAGAGTTGAGACTTTGGAATTTTTAAACATATTTGTGGTATTTGTGGCGTTTTTAAAATCAGAATTTGAGAGGTCAATGGTAGAGATTTTGGAATTTTCAAAAACAGAAGTTAAATCTTCAGCGTCTGAAATTTTCCAGGAAGAAAAATCTGGAGATGTACCAACATCGGGGGTATCCTTAAAAGCGCGTGCGAGATGCGTGGCGTTTTTGGCAAATGAGACGTCTCCAATTTCAGTAACCCTAGTGTTTTCGAAGGCCGATTCAATATTCACAATTGGTGAATCTTTGAGGTATTTGAGGAAATTGGCAGTATTAAAAGTGCTGTTGGTGTAAGCCATGGTATTATGAAAAAGATGTGCGATATTCTTTACCTTATCGAATTTCAGCATTGACTCTTGTCTGCCATCGCGAAAACTAAAAGTGACATCACTGCTAATACCAGAGAGGCCAGCAAACATATAAGAAAGATCTTCATTAAAATTTATTTCTGTGGCATTAGTCCAAATACAGATTTTATCCCAGCTGTCGCGGTAAGTACCAAGATAGACTATAGTGTCGGAATCGGCTGTGGAGATTTTGACGGTGCGTTCAGGTGTGATGGTTGAACTGCACTTAGTTTTTCCAATACTAATATCCATGTATGGCCAGAATTGGTTTGACGGCGGAACTCTCTTTGCTGGGTCAGCGAAATAACTTGGGTCGGAAATATTTAGGGATTTTTTGAGAGCGGCATTGAATTCGCGACCAGAAACTAATTTGGCACTAGAATCACCCTCAACCATAAGAGTGAAGAGTAGTTTTCTTTGATAATTGCCAGCAGGAATCTGGTTATTAAAACGAAAGCCGAGATTGAAATTAAAAGTTTCTTCAATTGGTGAGTTTGCGGTTTTAATAACATCTGGCGTGCTGAGTTTTGGGATGTAATTATAAAGCTTATCATCAACAGCCTTCACGTTATAACCATAAGAGTTTGTCATGTGAGTGGCAATGTTATTGTTGTTACCAGAGACGGAAGCAATCTTGTATGGATTGGTTGGATCGAGGCTGATCAGCGCGGTTTCTTCCTGATCGCTAGAAAGATAAAGATTATATCCGGTATTGCTATCAGTTTTGACGTTGACATTTAGAGTTTTGAAGAATTCGTCACCTTCGGTGGTCGGCTGATTATAAACAATGTCCGCATTGCCAGTCACCGAGAGGGAGGCGGTGGTGGCAAAGACAGATTTTTGGCTAAATAGAAGGATGGTAATGAGAGGAAAAATTGAAACAAAAAGTTTGATAACTAGTCTTGTTATCTTGGAGGATTCTGTATTTAATCTATCCGTAAACTTTGGCATATGAAATTATGAATAATTAAAATATAGAAAAACTATATAATTCCCTCAAACTCCTTTTGCTAAATTTTAGCATAAATGGTTTGAAAAATCAGGACTTGTATTACGGTTTTTTGATGGTCTATTTGATTTTTTATTATGGCCTTCGATGGTCTATTTTGATTTTTGCTTAGGATTTTCCAACCAGGAAGCTCTCCAACCAGGAAGCTCGTTTTTTATTTACGCCAGAAGGCACCTGGATTAGCGGTACCGCCGTCGATGTGGGCATATCTGATATTGTTCTGGATGTATGATCCGGCGCCGCCGCGATAATGGGCTTCTGGCAAGCTATAGAAGATATTGTCGCTGGCGACTACGTTCGTGGTGACAAAACTATCGGAGGCATAGATTTTTTGAAGCCAGTTTGAATCTTCAAACATCGAGGTCATATCAGTTGCGCTGATGGTGTTCCAGCCAGTGAGGTCGAGCTCGTAAAGCCAGGTGTAGCCGAAGGTATTGGAAAAATCAGTGACTTTACTAACATCAAAATCGCTAACATCTAGGTATGAGACATAAGCATAGTGGAAAAGTTTGGACATGTTTTTAACGTTACTGGTATTAAGACTAATTTTTATATGTTGATCCTTCATAAAATCGGTGTCATTAAAGGAGAACATTCCTTCCATATTCTCTACACTGCTAGTGTCAAAATTATCTAGATCGATACTTGTAACTTCCTTCAAGCCAGCAAAGGCATATCTAGTGTCTTTGAGGCTCGGCGCAATAATTTTTGGTGCCTTAATTTTCTTGATGTTACAGTTGCTGGTAAAGAGATAAGCCATGGTCTTTACTGGGGTGGTTTGAGTGTTGGCTGGCCAGATAACGTCTGACATTCCTAGGCCATGTGGACAGGCTCCATAACTTACTTCTGTGGTGCCACCCATAAACATTTTTGACATATTCTCTACGCTACTAAAATCAAAATGTGAGATATCGGCAGTATAATAGGTTGCTTGTGCAAACATACCTTCCATATTTGTTACTTCGCCAGTATGGAAGTCGCTTGAGAAAATGATGTCGCCATCAATGGAGGATTCACTAAGCATATAGGAAAGATCAGTAACGTGGTTGGTTTTGAGAATTGGAACAATCTGGCTAACCTTTGCTCTTGTATCATAGAGCATGTGATTCATATCCCGGGCTGAAATCGTATTAAGTTGTGCGATATTGCCGATTTCTTCAAGATTTATAGTATAAGCGAACAGCCAGCTAAAATCCTCGACCTGGCTAGTATTAAAGACGCGTGGGAGAGTAAGGCTAGTGAGCCGACCATTATCCCTAAACATATATTTGATTGAGGTAAGCTCGCCGGTTGTGATATTGCCTAGGTTGAGAGAGGTAACATTCTGGGCGCCATTGAACATTTCAGACATGTTTGTGATATGACTACCCCCAATATTGTTATTGGTATTAATAATTATTTCTGAGGCATAGGTGTTTTTAAACATATTGGAAAGGTCTTCGGCGGCAGTGAGCTGTAGCGCCGAGAGGTCGATTTTGGAGGCGCCGGATGTATTATTGAACATGTTTGAGAAGTCTTTGATTTTTTCAAATTTGCTATTCTTTAGGTCAAAAACTGAAGCAGTACAATTATTAAACATGGAAGTAATATCGGTAACTTCACGGAAGTTGGTATGGGCAAGATCTAGAGACGAGACTTGATTTGCACCATCAAACATATGGGCAGCATTGGTGACTTTATCAAACTTTGCCTTATTTAGATAGATATACGAGGCCTTAGAGTTTTTAAACATATTTGTGGTGAGCGTGGCGTTCTTAAAATCTGAACCAGCAAGATCGATGTTCGAAATTCCGGTGTTTTCAAAGACTGAGGTGAGGTCGGTGGCATCGGAAATTTCCCAGTATGAAACATTTGCGTCAGTGAGATATGGGGTATTTTTGAAGGCGCGTGCAATATGTTTTGCATGCTTTGCGAAGGACATATCCCCCACACTTGTGACATCGGAGTCTTCAAAAATTGATTCAATGTTTTCAACATCATTATCTCTTAGATTATAGAGAAAGTTTGTGACGTCAATCCTTCCTCTATGATATGCTTCAGTATTATGGAGGAAATGGGCAAGGTTTTTAACCTTATCGAACTTAATCATTGAATCGGTTATGCCATCCTGTGGTACGAATTTTAGAGTGTAACTTGTGCCGCCCAGGCCGGCGAACATATAGGAGAGGTCTTCATTAAAGTTAATTTCAGTAGCACGAGTCCAGATGCAAACCTTGTTCCACTCTTCCTCACCTTGACTGTAACTCCCGAGATAGATTGGGGTGTCGGAGTCGGGTGTGGAGATTTTGACGGTGCGAGCTTCAGTGATTTCGTTACTACATTTCTTGCGACCAATGTCGATGGCGAGTTCTGGCCAGTGCTCATTGACAGCTGGAGTGGTTTTGGTAAGATCGGCAAAATAGCTAGGATCGGTGACGGTAAGGGATTTCTTGAGGGCAGCATTGAATTCTCTGCCGGAAACGATGGTTGACCTTGCCTGATCAAGTACCATCATCGTGAAAACTAGCTTGCGTTGATATTGGCCTGCTGGGATTTTATCATTCAGACGGAAACCGAGATTAAAATTAAAATCTTCCTCAATTTCCTCTTCAACGGCACGAATATTAACAGGACTATTAAGACCTGGAATGGCATGGTAGAGCTTGTTGTCGATTTTTTCGGTATTATAGCCATAAGAATTTTCCATGTCAGTTTCGATGGAGTTATTATATCCACTAACTGACTCGATACGATATGGATTGGAAGCGTCGAGGCTGACAAGTCCGGTTTCTTCTTTATCGCTAGAGAGATAGAGGTTATAGCCAGTCGGGCTATCGGTTTTAACGCTGATATTTAGGCTCTTAAAAAAATTAGTGCCTGTAGGCACTGGATGGTTGTAGACAATATTGGCGTTGCCACTAATGGCGATGGACGCAGTGGCGGCATAGGTATTATGGGTATGGGCGCCAAGAAAAATAACGGCATAGCTAAGGACCGGGGCTAGTAGAAGAGCTAGTCGAATTGAAAAATTTTTAAGTTTTGTATTTAATTTTGTCATTTTAAATAATTAAAAATTTAGCAATTACGGGATATTAAAATATAACTCGTTAAATCCATAGTAGCATATAAAAAATAAAATGCTAGTGATTTTTTAAAAATAAAAAATATACCGGTTTTGGCGGTATATTTTTTATAGGTCTAATTAGTTGTAGATATTTTCAACAGCGATGGATGGACCCATGGTTGTAGAAATGAAGATACTCTTAATGTATTGACCTTTGAGAGAAGCTGGCTTCATTGATTTTAGGGATTCAAGGAAGGCGGTAGCATTCTCAAGAAGCTGTGCTTCGGCGAAGTTGGTCTTACCAACACCAATGTGGACGATAGCTTGTTTGTCGACACGGTATTCAACTTTACCAGCTTTGGATTCTTTGACGGCTTTCTCGATGTCGTTAGTCACGGTGCCAGCTTTTGGATTTGGCATGAGACCTTTAGGACCTAAGAGACGGGCAAATTTACCAAGTTTTGGCATGTAGGCTGGAGTGGAAATGAGAATATCGAAGTTGATGGTTCCCTTTTCGAGTTGTTTGATGAACTCTGCGTCTTCAGCGATGTCAGCACCAGCGGCTTTTGCTTTTTTGCACTCATCTTCAGGAGCGAAAACTGCAACACGTACTTCTTTACCGTTACCGTGAGGGAGAACGAGGGTGGTACGAATGTTTTGATCAGCTTGTCTTGGGTCGACGCCGAGACGGGCGTGGATTTCAAGGGTAGCTGCAAATTTGGCTGGGTTGGTTTTTACAGCAAGCGCGATTGCTTCAGCGAGGCTGTATAGCTTAGTGCGATCGATGTCTTTGTAAGCAGCTTGGTATTTCTTACCACGGCGCTCTAAGACTGGACGAGTAACTGGCTTTTCACCTTTTGGTTTAACTTCAAGCTCTGCGAGTTTGTTTTCGGCAGCACGAGCTTTGCGTTCTTCCTCAGCCTTAACTTCCTCAACGTGCTTTTTGGACTTCTTACCAGCTTTGGCAAATTTTTCAGAAACTTCTACAGTTTCGATAGCGACAACTTCTTCGTTGTTCTGACCTTTATCTTCAGTCATGATGATTTCCTTTCTGTGGTGGTAACGGGTTAGACTTTCGTCTAACCCTCCCAACTAGTTAATATTTTGAATAAATAAATTATTCAGCGATTTCGATACCCATTGAACGGGCGGTACCTGCAACAACTTTAACTGCACCTTCAAGATCGATAGCGTTAAGCTGTTTCATCTTGATGTTTGCGATTTTTTCGAGTTGTTCGCGGGTGATTTTACCGACTTTCTCGGTGTTTGGGCGACCAGAGCCTTTCTGGATTTTGAGTTCTTCACGAATCAAATCGTCGACAGGCTGTCCGAGGCAGGTCCAAGCGAAAGTGCGATCTTCGAAAACCTGTAAGTGGACAATAACGCTTTTACCGTTAAAATCTTTGGTTTTCTCGTTGAATGGATTAATGAAATCCATCATATTGAGACCCCACTGACCAAGAGTTGAACCAACTGGAGGTCCTGCGGTGGCCTTGCCACCAGGGATGCGTAACTTCAAGTTACCAATTACTTTTTTTGCCATAATATTTTTTACTCCTAATTAGAGCGCGTAACGGGGTTATTATACTAGATTTATAGAGAAAAGTAAAGACAAGTGATCTATCCGGCAATAATTCTGGTGCCAGCCTTACCTTCAACTGCCTGGGAGGCTTTATCTGGTGAAGTAATAATACAAACGCGTTTGTTGGCGCCAGCTACGAAATTAATTCCAGCTTCAACCTTAGGGAGCATACTACCGGCGGCGAATTGACCTTGGGCGATTAGCTTAAAGGCATCTCCAACGGTGATTTGATCAATTGACTGCTCGTTTGGTTGTTTGTAGTTAATCTTGACGGAGTCAACGGCAGTGAGAATTAACAGCATGTCGGCATCAATGGTTTCAGCGAGCTTTTCGGCGGCAAAATCTTTGTCAATGACGGCTTCAAGGCCAGTGAGACGGCCGTGCTCGTCATAATAAACTGGAATACCGCCACCACCACTGGCGACCACAATGGCGCCGTTACCGATGGCGATTTTGATTAAGTCGGATTCGATAATGGAAAGTGGCATTGGGGATGGTACGACTTTGCGCCAGCCACGACCAGCATCTTCTTTTACGGTAACACCGCGGGCTTTGGCGATTCTTTTAGCCTCTTCTTCAGTATAGAATGGGCCAATTGGTTTGCTTGGATTCTTGAAGGCTGGGTCGTCTTTAGAGACAAGTACCTGGGTAATGATTGAGGCGATCGGTTTTTTGATGCCAGTTTGTTCAAGTTGGTTTCTCAAAGCATTTTGAAGCCAGTAGCCGATTTGTCCTTGACTCATGGCACCAGCTACATCCACAGGCATAGTTGGGGTCTTTTCGGTATTGATGGCTTCTTCGTGAAGAATAATGTTACCAATTTGTGGACCATTGCCGTGTACGATGGCAAGAGTGTGGCCGGCAGCAATTAATTTAACCAGCTCCGCCGCCGTCTCATTAGCGACGGCGAGCTGATCAGCGGCTGTTGCCTTACCATCTCTTGATAAGGCATTACCACCTAACGCAACTACGATTTTTGCCATATTAGATGACTCCCATGACGAAGACGGCGACAAGGCTGATGACTACAAAGATAAACATGACTGGTAGAACGCGCTTGACCCAAGTCTTATAGGAGACACCAGCAAGAGTGAGACCGGCCATCAAAGAAGCGATGGTTGGGGCAATCATATTGAGAAGACCATTAGCAGTGGCAAAGGCGACCACCATGGTTTCCTTGGTGGATCCGACGAGGTCGGCAACAGGAGCGATGATTGGCATTGAGGCTGCAGCAAGTCCAGAGGAGCTTGGGATAATGAAGGAAAGTGGTAAGTAGAAGAGATAAGCAAGGATACCAACTACACCACCGTTGGAGTTTTTAAGTCCAGTTTCACCCCAGTGAATGATGGTGTCTTCAATGCCACCATTGCGCATGACGATAGAGACGGCTGCAGCGACGGCGATAATTACGGCAACGCTGAGAAGCTGTTCTGCGCCATCGATGAAGATGTCGGTGATGGATGAATTTTTACCATGAAAATCTTTGCGGTAGATGAAGGCAATGATGAGGGCCGAAATTAGGAAGAGAGCGGAAATCTCATTGAAATACCAGGAACCGAGAGCGACATTGTGTTCGGCTCCGATGATGGCACTAAAGAGTGGAATGCTAGCTAGCCAAGCATGAAAGTCTTCAAAGATTGTGATATGAAAATTGGTCCATGGGATGAGGGAGATGATCATGATAATGAAGGTAAGAGCAAAGATTCCCATGATGGCTTTGCGTTTTTTGGTGTATTCAGGAACTGCTTCGAGGTCGAGAGCCTTGAAGGTTGAGGCAAGAGAAGAATCTTCTTTGTATTTGCCGGCTTTGACTTTTGCAGCATAGCGCATAGTGAAGATGATAGCGATAATAAGCATCGCGATAAGCACAAGCGCTTGAATCCAAAGGATGCTACCAAGCTGAACGTTGGCAGTGCGGGCGGCAATACCGGTTGAGAATGGGTTGACGGTTGAAGCTAAGACACCCACACCACCACCGAGGACGATAATGAGGACAGCGGTCATGGCATTGTACCCTGCAGCAATCATTACTGGTACGATTAATGCATAAAAAGCAACGGCTTCTTCCTGCATACCATAGGTGGTACCACCGATAGCAAAGAGGGTCATCAGGATTGGGATAAGCCATTTTTCCTTACCATTCATCTTCTTCAGTAACCCACCAAGAGCGGCATCGAGTGCGCCGGTCTTCATGACGACGCCAAGGAAGCCACCAAGGATGAGAACGAAGACGATGACGTCAAGACGGTCGGACATACCCTTAATTGGGGCCATGAAAATATCCCAAAGACCTTGACGGTGGTCGATGGTGCTAGTTTCACCGGTCTCGTCGTTCAGGACGGTTTCGATTTTTGGTATTTCTTGATATGTGCCAGCCTCACGGATGGTTTCGGATGGATTATTTGGATCGGAAACTAAATTGTATTTTCCAGATGGAATAACCCAAGTTAAACAGGCCATCATTGCAATGATGCCGAACAAAACTGCAAAGGCGGAAAGCATTTTTATATGCTTGCGATTGCGTTTTGCATTTTTTGGTTTGTCTGCCGGAGCCTTTGTGTCTTCGGCGGTTGGTTTGTCGACCATATTGTTCCCTTCTATAGAACTAATTAAATTATTAATAGTACTTATGGTTTAAGTATAGCATATAAAATAAATCCCAGTTACGGGATTTATTTTACTGAAGGCTCCCTAGATTATAGAGTCAAGTCCATGACAGCTTCGATAGTGTAAACACGGTTCTCAGCCTGATCAAAGACTACGCTATTTTTACTGTAGAAGACCTCGTCGGAGACTTCCATGGCATCAAGATTGTACTTTTCAAGAATTTCTTTACCGATCTTGGTGTTTTTGTCGTGGAAGGCTGGGAGACAGTGAAGGAAGATGGTGTTATTCTTGCGAGTAGCAAGCATGAGGTCACGATTGACCTGATAAGCCTTTAAGAGATTAATGCGTTCTTCAAACTTATCTTCCTCACCCATGGAAACCCAAACGTCGGTGTAGATAGCATCAGCATCAGCGACAGCTTCGTATGGATTTTCGAGTACGCGGATAGTGGCACCAGTCTGATATTGTTTTGCAAGAGCACGACACTCTTCAACGAGTTCTGGATCTGGGAAGAGCTCTTTTGGTGTACCGATTGAGAAATGTAGGCCTAAGAGGCTGGAGGCAATCATTAAAGTGTTTGCTACGTTATTGCGACCATCACCAACATAGGCAAGATAAGTGCCGCGGAGGCTGCCAACGTGCTCTTTGATGGTGAGCATATCGGCAAGACCTTGGGTTGGGTGGAATTTGTCTGTGAGACCATTCCAGACTGGTACGCCTGCATACTTGGCGAGTTCCTCAACGGTTTCGTGGGCAAAACCACGGAATTCGATGCCGTCAAACATACGGCCGAGTACGAGAGCGGTGTCACGGACTGATTCTTTTTTGCCGAGCTGAATGTCATCTTTACCGAGGAATTCAGCGTGCATACCGAGATCACGGGCGCCGGTGACGAAAGCACAACGGGTCCTGGTTGAGTTCTTCTCGAAAAGAAGCGCAATAGTTTTACCTTCGTGATTACGATTAGGTACACCAGTTAGTTTATTGTTTTTAAGTTGCTTGGCGGTTTCAAGCATGGTTTGAACTTCGCGTGGGGTGAAGTCCTTTAAGGTTAGGAATGAACGTCCTTTAAGATTTAACATTAGATCTCCTCTCTAAAAATTGGCATTGACATACAACGTGGACCGCCGCGTCCGCGTCCGAGCTCGGCACCAGAAATTTCGATAACTTTGAGGCCGGCTTTGCGAAGAGCTTCATTGGTGACATAGTTGCGATCGTAAGTGATTACGACACCTGGCGCAATGGCGAGAGTGTTTGAACCGTCATTCCATTGTTCCCTGGCGGCGGCGATTGGATCACCGTTGCCACACTGAATGAGCTGAATCTCGTGCAGACCAAGAACTTCTTGCAAGGTTTCTTTAAGGCTGCGACGGTGTTTGATCTCATATCCAACATGAGTATTGGCTTTTTCAAGCAGATAGATATCGAGTTCCCCTTCACCGGTGAGGATTTCTGGATGAACTGAGAATTTATCGTGGTCAATCATGGTGAAAACCGTATCAAGGTGCATAAAGGCACGCTTGTTTGGGATCTTTAGTGCCATAACGCGAGTAAAGTTTGAACCATGGAACAATTTTGAGGCAATACGTTCGATGGCCTCAACTTCGGTACGTTCTGAAATGCCAATGGCCAAGGTGTCTTTGCTTAGTACTAACTCATCACCACCTTCAACTGAGAAGCGGTTGTTACGATCGTACCAAACTGGAATATTGTATTTCATGAAGCGTGGATGGTATTTGATGATGTATTCCATGAATAGGGATTCACGTCGGCGAGCTGGCCAGTGCATCTTGTTGATGGTAAGACCATTGCCGATTGAGGCTGCCGGGTCCCTAGTGAAGTAGAGGTTTGGCATCGGGTCGAGATAGAATGGATAGTCGTCAATCATGAAGTGATGAAGCTGCTTGTTGGCTGGCTCCATAACCTCTACGTCGCTCTTTTTGATGCCTGCCATAACTTTACGAACCATCTGGAGAGGTTCAAGGCTCTGGAGATAGTTGACGATGGCGTAGGTTGAATAGGAATCTTCCTGTTTTGAAGCACGTACCATTTCCATGATGAATTTTTCACGAACTTCTTGAATCGCAAGGGCCTCGGCGGCTAGCTTGTCGAGGTAAAGTACCTCAACGCCGTTCTCGCGTAAAACATTAGCAAAAGCATCATGTTCTTGTTGAGCGACCTTTAAATAAGGCACATCATCGAATAACATGCGTGCCATGTAATCTGGAGTGAGGGCCTCGAGCTCTGCACCTGGGCGATGCAAGAGAACGGTTTTAAGGCGCCCAATCTCAGAATTGACTTGAATTGGTGGTTCCATTATTGTCTCCGTTTATTTGATGGACTTTTACATTTTTATTATAGCATAAGCGAGAATAAGTGTTGGCGGTGAAAAGCGTATGGAATTTTAAGCTGGAAGTTGAATCCAAAAATAACGAGCCGCTAAGACTCGTTATTTTATGGTGTAATAGATTGTTGGTATCAGCTTTTCTTTAGCTAATCTTTTTAACCTGAAGAGCGTCGAGCTCGACTGGTGTTTCGCGGCCAAACATGGAGACCATGACTTTGAGCTTGCCTTTAGTGGAATCGATTTCAGCGATCGTGCCTTCAAATCCCTTGAAAGGACCGTCAGTGATGGAGACAACTTCATTGAGTGCATAGTTGACGGAGTATTTTGGATCTTCGACACCCATACGCTTCTTGATTTTGGCGATTTCTTTTTCGGAAACTGGGGTTGGTTGAGTGCCTGTGCCAACAAAGCCGGTGACGCCTGGAGTGTTTCTAATGATGTACCAAGTTTCATCGGAGAGGCGCATCTGAACAAGGACGTAACCCTGGAAGATTTTGCGGTCAACAATTTTACGCTTGCCGTTCTTGATCTCGATTTGCTTTTCCTTTGGTACGATGGCATCAAGAATTTTATCCTGGAACTCAGGACGATCAAGACGCTGTTTGATTGATTCGGCGACCTTGTCTTCATAGCCGCTGTAAGTACTGATAGTGTACCATGCGAGTGTGTCGTCGTAACGGTTTACTGCCATAATTAGGATAATCCAGCAGAAGGCAAAAAGATTTTCACAAACGTGGTTGCCATTGCTGAT
>CAJZIB010000011.1 GCA_916049555.1 uncultured Candidatus Saccharibacteria bacterium
ATAAACAGTTTTGTGGTGTGGTAGTTGATTTTAGACAATAAAAATAGCGGGAACTTGAGTTTTTCTCGCTATTTTTTAATAACTTATTTTGTGGCTTTTTTAGCTTTGGCGGTCTTACTAGCAGATTTTGCAGTTTTGGAGGATTTTGTGGCGGATTTAGTAGATTTTTTGGTCTTTGCAGTAGTTCTGGCGGCTTTTGTGGACTTGCTGACAGTTTTTGTGGTAGTTGTAGTAGTCTTACTATTTAATAATTCGGTAGCCTTTTCAAGGGTCAGAGATTTTGGATCAATATCTGCAGGGATTTTGATGTTGTTTGGCCTTGGGCGCCCCTTGCCGGAAGCTGGTTTTATGGCTGGGCCTTTAATATATGGTCCGAAGGGGCCATTGATAATTTTGACCTCTCCCCAGTCGGCAATAATGGAAGATTTTTTCTTTTGATAAAGTTCATTGGCAAGGTCGAATGAGATAGTGTAAGGACTTTCGGCCTTATCGGCGCGACTTAGTGGAATGTTGTAGTTTCCGGCTTTAAGGTATGGACCGAAGGGGCCATTGGCGGCAATGAGTTCTGTGCCATCCGAGGCTGCGCCAACCAGACGAGGTAGTTGAGGAAGCTCTAATTGTTTGAGCGCAAGCTCAAGAGTAACAGTCTTTACGGTTTTTCCGGCTGGAAGTGGGGCGAAGATTGGCTTTTCGCCAGCCTCTTTTTCGTTCTCACCTAATTGAATAAATCCACCATTACGACCAATCTTGGCATAGACTTTCTTGTTGGTTTTTGGGTCAATGCCGAGTTCGGTGGCAGAATTGTAACGGTTAGCCATAGCGGAGGCGCCGACAGTTTCAGCAAATGGTGTATAAAAATCGCGGAGCATCTTAAGGCGAGTCAATTTATGTTCAGCAATTTTATCGAGTTGTTCCTCAATTCCAGCAGTAAAATCGTAATCAACAATGTTTTCAAAATTCTCACAGAGAAAATCAGAAACTAATTCGCCAACAGGAGTTGGGAGCAGTTTGCCTTTATTTGCGCCAGTTTTCTCTTTGACCGTGTCTTCAGAAATTGAATTTGGTGCAGCATCTTGGTCAAGCACGCTGTGATGGCCATGAAGGATGATTTCTTGTAGATTGCGCTCAGTGCCTTCGGACTCACCCTTAGTGACATAATTTCGCACCTGGATAGCATTAATGATGGATGCATAAGTACTTGGGCGGCCGATGCCAAGCTCCTCAAGTTTTTTAACTAATGAACCTTCGGTATAACGGGCAGGCGGTTTGGAATAAGTTTGTTTGGCAATCAGATTATGAACATTAAGTTGATCACCAACGTTAAGTTGAGGTAGGAGAGTATCTTTATTCTTGCCATATATGCGAAGGAATCCGTCAAAAATTACCACTTCACCTTTGGCGGTAAAATGAAGTTCCGGATCAGTGGATGGCGTGATATTAACAGTGGTTTTGGCAACCACAGCGTTTTTCATTTGTGTCGCTAGAGTACGAGTGCGGATGAGTTGGTAAAGTTTCTTTTCATAATCGTTTTTGCCAGCAACTTCCTGGGCAATATTGGTTGGGCGGATGGCTTCGTGGGCTTCCTGGGCGCTAGCGTCCTTTGTATGAAAACGGCGAACCTGGACATAATTTTCACCAAAAGCTTGCTTAATGTAGTTAGAAATTGCAGCAATGGCTTCACTGGACAGGTTAAGGGAGTCGGTTCGGTGATAAGTGATTAGACCTGCCTGATATAGACCCTGTGCGGCAGACATAGTAGTTTTGGCACTATAACCGAGACGACTGTTGGCCTCGATTTGCAAAGCGGCGGTAGTGAAAGGCACTGGATTAGCTTTGGTTCCCTCGGTTTGCTCAATATTAGCAACAGAAAAAACGGCCGGAGCAAGAGAGTTAAAGAGAGATTTTACTTCATCTGCGTCTTTGAGGGTTGATTTTTCAAGGTTTGCTTCAAAAATTTCAGATGATTCCGGGTCGGTTACATTGGCATTTTGGTTGGAGAACTTACCGGCAACCTTAAAAGTGGATTTTGAGGCGAATTTTTCAATTTCACGCTCTTTTTCAACGATAAGTCGAAGAGCTGGAGATTGAACGCGACCAGCAGATTTAGCGCCGGGAACCTTTTTACGAACGATATCAGAAAGATCGTAGCCGACTAACATATCGAGAGTTTGACGGGCCTGCTGGCTGGAAACCATATCCATGTCAACAGTGCGAGGTTTAGCGATGGCGGCCTGAAGAGCGGACTTTGTGATTTCGTGGAAGGTGATGCGGTGGGTATTTTTGGGGAGTTTTAAAACTTCAAGAAGATGCCAAGAGATTGATTCCCCTTCACGGTCTTCATCGGTTGCTAGCCAAATTGCTTCGGCGGCCTTAGCTTCTTTTTTGAGCTCAGCAATAATATGTTTATGGTCTGGGTCGATTTCATAGGTTACTGCAAAATTGTCATGAACGTCGACCTTGGTGTCTTTACGAATATGTCCAACAGAGGCGAGAACCTTAAAATCACTGCCTAAATATTTTTCAATGGTTTTAGCCTTGGCTGGACTCTCCACGATAACTAAGTTCTTTGACATACATATATAGTAGCACGATTGTCAAGTGGAAGAAAAATATATCAAAAGGCTTGGCAGACCATAAAACTTATGGTAAAGTATGGTTAGAGTGAAGGTTTTCTGGCAGCCAAATACAGGAAGGATATTTTGCTGTGGAATTAAAAAAACAAAAAGCATCAAATAAAGGGGTAAAAATAATTAGCGCTACGTTGGCGGCAAGTCTTTTGGCAGTACCTGCATTACTGTTAAACGGCGCACCAACCTCAGCTGCTTCCCAAACAGCAACTACAACGGTGAATGTCAGGATCGACCCAACAATTGCGATTTCGGCAACACCAAACATCGATATTAATATTACGCCAACTGCTTCTGGCCAATTCCAGACCGGAGATGGACGTGTATCAATTTCGACAAATAATACGAAGGGGTATACAACTTATATCACTTCAAGCACCGCCGATACGGATTTGAAACAACCAAGTTCTGCAGGCGTGTCGACTACTATTCCAAGTGTAACTGCGAGCGCAAACACGATTTCTGGTACCGCTTGGGGTTGGTCGAACGATGCAACTCAGTTTAATCCAGTTAAGGTAGCTGGTACAACGGATAACAGTGCAGTATTCAGCAAAACTACAACTGCAACTCCAACTGGCGACAATAAAACCTTGACGGTTGGCGCAAGTGCTACTACCAGTGTTCCTGAGGGAGCCTATTCAAATACCTTATTGTTTACCGCAATAACAAATAACTAATTGATAATTCATGCGAGGAAGATATTGTTAGTTTTGGTTTTTTGAATAAACTTGTAAAAAAAGGACCTAGCGAGAAGGTCCTTTTTGTTGAGCTATAACATATGGTTTATTTTGTTGGACTTTTGTGGAATCAAAAAGCCCCAAGTAAGGGTGGGCATCACTTGGGGCTATTTGACCCTACAACGCATCTCTTTGATACCGGGAGATTCCCCGGAGCGTGACCCACCTCACAAACTTTGGGGCCCGCCGGTTATAGGGGTTGCTATGTTCTTAAAGATTGACTTTCAAGTGGAGGTAATACTTATACTTACAACCGATAAAAGAAAAATTGTAAGTCGAAAGTCTTTTAAGAACACGCAACTTCTGTTATATTGGTAACAGAAATTATGATTTATTTAGGTGCGGTGTAGAGACTGTGCCTTTTTTGGCTCTCAATCTCTAACTTGTTGAATTATACCATACAAAAATAAATACGTCAATACTTAAAACTAAGATTTGTAAATAATCAAGTAAAAAGTGGAGGTAAATATTATGATTATCAACTCTTGCGTACCTGAAGATGAGGAGTATTTAGCAAGACTTTCTGCCATTGCGGTTAAGCCTAAAATGTTATATTACTATGGAAAAATGCCGGAAAGAGATGAAAGGTTTTTGACTGTGGCGCCGCGATATTGCTTCGAATCTCCTGGACGGGCGAAGACAGTGGCTGTGGTAGGGGCACGGAAAAATACAGAGTATGGTAAGGAACAGGCATATAAAATTGCGTATGAATTAGCTAAGTATGGGGTAGTGATTGTGTCTGGTTTGGCGTTTGGAATTGATTCGGTGGCACACCGGGCAGCGCTTGATGCTGGAGGGGTAACACTAGCGGTACTTGGAACTCCAATCGATCAAATATATCCTGCAAGTCACACAGGGCTGGCAGATGAGATTGTGCAAAAAGGTGGTGCAATTATTTCAGAGTATCCAGAGTGGAGTGAGGTGAAAAAGGATGAAAAATTATTACAGTTTTTTCAATCGAGAAGTGGGCGGAAGGCTTCATTTTTGACACGAAATCGCTTGATTTCAGGGTTAGCTGATGTTGTGGTAATTGTGGAGGCGGACCTGCGGTCGGGTTCCCTGAATACAGCACATCATGCATTTGAGCAGAGCAATCTAGTTTATGCGGTACCGGGGGATGTAGGAAGGGCTAGTTCAAGGGGATGTAATCGACTGCTTGGGCGTGGAGCGGTGGCCTTGACTGATATTGAGGATATTTTATTAGATCTGGGAATTGACGAAAAGAAACGTATTAAAGAAAAGAAGGTTGAATTATCCGGGGATACAGAGATTGAAACCTTGATTTTAAAGGAGTTAAAAGATGGTGTTCGCGACGGAGAGGAGATTTTGGCAAGTATTAATAGGGGCGCTCTATCTGATAATGCTTGCTCTACTATGGGACAAGCTAGTACAATGACGGTAAATGTATCGGAGTTTGCGGTAGCAATCTTTGAATTACAAATGAAGAACAGGATCAAGTCAATGGGGAGCAATCGTTGGATGTTAGTGACTTAGTGAATAGACTTTGATTTTCTTGGTGGTATTTGGTTCAGGTATAACTGAATGTGTCTATAGGGATTGTGATAATAGAAAGCTTGGTGAGGAATAGCTAAGCAAAGAAGAATGAGGAGGTTTTATGACATAAGTTTATATTTTTTTGACTCAATTTTAATGTTTATTTAGGTAAGTTAAACGGGGAGAAATAAAGATGGAAAAAAGAAATCGGAGAAAATATGACGAACAATAATGCTATGCCAAAAGCAATGCCAATTGCGGAGATATCACATATTCTGGCGAGAATTGGTATCTTGCGGTCACTTCACGCATCGGCGGTGGCGAATCGTTTTAAATTAAACCCGACAGAGGTAAAGATCATGGGATATGTCAAAAGTAATACATTAAAACGAGGCGTGAGTGATATTCTAGATTGCTATAATATTGGTGAAAGTTCGGCGGCGCGGTCGATTTCGAGACTCGAAGATCGATCCTTTCTTCACAAACGTAGTCATCCATATAATCAGAAACACATGGATTTAGTGGTTTCAGGGGAGGGGATTTATATTGCGAGCTATATTTTGGTAGAACAGAGAAAATATGTCAATGAGTTATTTGAGGATTTCACACATGATGAACGGATTACTTTTATAAAGCTACTCTGGAAAATGGACTATAACTTAAGAAAGAGGATTACTGAATATCGAGGTAAATGAAGTTTTAATCTAGGATTTTATGATTTTATGATTTTATAATTTTATGATTTTATAATTTCGTCGAGTTTATCTGAGGCTTTCTGAAGGATTTCAGGGAGAAGGTTGGATTCCTCTTCGGTAAAACAACCGAGGACAAAGTTGGCGTCGCCAATTTTGCTGCGGAGTTCGTTATTGCCGGAACCAAGGCGAAGTCTTGGAAAATCAGTAGTGCAGAAATATTGCTCCATGGATTTGAGTCCATTATTTCCTCCACTACTTCCCTTTTCGCGGAAGCGGAGCTGGCCAAACTCAAGATTAAAGTCATCACAGACGACATAAATTTGATCGAGGGGTATTTTGTAAAAACTGGCGCATTCTTTGGCGGCTAATCCTACTTCGTTATAGCAAGTTTGAGGTTTCAAAAAGATAACGTCGTCAACCTTAGTGTAAATGGAGTGGAACTTTTTGGCGGTCTGCCAGGAAAGGTCGTGGGTTTTAAAATAAAAATCAAGGGCGAGGAAGCCAAAGTTATGCCTAGTAAAATTGTATTCTGGGCCAGGATTGCCGAGGCCAACGATAAGTTTCATAGATTAGATTATAACGCATAAATGAAAAATAAGGCGCGAAAATAAGATAGGAAATGGGGCATGAAAAAGGCCACCTTGGTGGTGGCCTTAGGAGGTGATTTAGTTTAGTCCTGGTTGGGGTCTCGCCTTGCGATGTAGGCTTTCACAAACTCGCTTCTGACGACTTCAACTTTGCCAAGGCTGATCTGAGCAACCATGGGCAGATCAGTGATATAGTGCTTAATGAAACTAATACCATTGTTCTGCCTATTAAGCCCTTCTTGGTGTACTTGTTCGATGTCACCAGCGATAATAGCCTTGACGTTGTTGCCGAGTCGCTTCAAAAGCGTATCCGCTTCTCGCGGCCCTTGATCCTGGAATTCGTCGTAGATTACAAAAGTGTCAGCGAAGTCTAATCCTCTTGCTGCTTCTACAGCAATGGTTTTGTAGCACTCTCGGTATAACTTATCTGCTGATTTCTCAATATCGTTGCTGAGATTGGCGTTAGCAGATTTTTTATCACCTTTTTTCTTAGTACCAGTACCAGGATCTTCCTCTCTCTTAGAGTCCAGATTCTTAGGATCGTTTGAGCGTGCGACTGCATTCTTGAACTTCTCGTTGGTTAATTTGAGATAGTTCTTAAGTGCATTCTTGAACGGAGCAATGTTGGGCTCAATCTTCTCGTCAAAATTACCGGGAAGATATCCATGGGCTCTCTGAAAATCAATAGCGCATGGTACTATGAAGTACTGCAGATAGGCGCGAGCCTCATGCAAGATAGTGCCATAGACTGTTGAGAGAAAGGTTTTGCCTGTACCGGCACTGCCAGTAACAACTACAACAGAGATGTCGGGGTGACTGATGGCTTCAAGATACATTGCCTGCCCAGCATTCTTGGGTTTGATGGTAGTAAAGCTGCGGAAATAGAACAGGTGTACAATGCGCTGCTGTTTGCAGTCGAAGCGTCCGATATTGTGATATTCTTTAGACTTACCCTTTAGAACATCGTAGCCATTTTGCCCTAACTTAGGCGACATAACGATAAATTCGTTGGCAAACAGCCGCGGTTCATCAGGCATGAATTGCTGCCATGTCTCCAGGCTAATTCCGCAATTAGAGCTCATAAAATCTTCGTAAAGCTCAAACGGAACAGTAACCTCACGTCTGCCGGTATAGGCCGGGGCTTTGCTGGCCAGGGAGGCAGTTGCAGTGCCGGTAGCACGCGCGCGGATAGCAATTGCTTCATCGTTGGTGAGCAGGACGAGATTTTCTATCATGGCGTGGCGCTTGGCGGAGTCGACCGCGCTAAGTAGCTGTCCTACGGGATCTTTTAAGCCTGAATTCCCAAAAAATGACAAGCTACGAGTGTTCGGAAAAACCGTGAAAAGGTTTTTCTGCTGCGGAAAATAGATGGCTGTCTTCAGCTTATCTGTCTTTTTTTCGTCGGAGACGAATTTTACCTTCTCGACCAACCTACGGAGTCTTCTTAAAACTTGTCTTGCGATGTAGTAATAGACTTCGTTTTCCGGTGAAATCGCGTTCAACTCCTCGATTACGGAAGTCGGTATGATCAGATATGCATGATGAAAGTCGTCCCATGCACTGTGCGACCATTCTTTGAAGATCTCATCGGTATCACAATCAAAGCTGGGGATGACTTCCGGGCAAGCCAGAAGCGTACTCTTGTCAAGTACGTAGCCAGTGTACTTCTCGCCAGAATAATTGACCCGGGTATCGGAAGAGATGTCTTTGATGACGATGCCATTGGCGTCGCAGGACGGGGTGGACTGGATTGCTTTCATAATTCCCTCCTTTTAAAGAGCGTGTGGTTTGAGTAGATTTTGATAATTAAACCAAAACTATCAAAGACTACTAGTTACAAAAAAGTAGGCACCAATACCCACTTGGTGATATTATTGCACTTTTGAGTAAAAACGCAAGCTTAATCGAATTATTTGTCGTTATCTTTGGATTTATTGCGATAGGACTTGCGTGGGCCAGCAGCGCGATCGTTGTGGAAGGAGAACATGATTGGTGTACCAACGAATGGATAAACCTCACGGATGCGACGTTCAAGATAACGTTTATAAGACCAGTGGAGAAGTTCCATCTCGCGACCGTGGATTACAAACCATGGTGGGCAGGTATCAGTCTGAATAATATATTTGAGCTTTGGGTGAGTATTTTTCAGTCCAGCTGGCGGATGAGAAACAGTGGCTTCGTTGAGGATTTTATTAAGTTCAGAAGTTTTTACTTCAGTATGTCTAGCTAGATCAATCTCAGTAACGAGCTCAAAGAGTTTGGTGACGTTTTTGCCAGTTTCAGAGCTAGTAATAAGGACTGGAGCGAAGGAAAGGAAGTTGAAATCGCGTTCGAGGTGATTGAGGATATGGTCGATTTCGGTGTAGTCAGCGGTTTTGGTTTTATCTGAAAGAGTAGATGTAACAGGGGTAGAATTGTCAAGAAGGTCGGCTTTAGTGAGAACCATAATAATTCCCTTACCAGCCTCGATAATTTGTCCGGCGAGAGACTGATCGAGCTTAGAGTGTGGCTCTTTAGAATCTATAAGAAGAGCACAGATATCGGCCTCTTCGATAGCGGCGAGGGTGCGAATAGCGGAGAATTTTTCAATACCAACCTCGCGCTTGCCAGGCTTTCTAAGGCCTGCAGTGTCAAGGATTTCAATGGTCTGTCCCTTAAATTTGACGCGGATACGATTGATGTCGCGGGTGGTTCCCTGCTTTGAGCTAACAATGGCCTGCTGTTTTTGGGCGAGACGATTAAAGAGACTGGACTTACCGACGTTTGGACGGCCGATAAGGGCAAGCTTGATTAGGGGGTTGCCGTTTTCGTCTAGATTTACTTTACTATCTTCGGTGGCTTCTTCTTTTGGCTTGACATCTAGGGTATGAAAAATAGCCTGTTTGAGATTATTAACACCAAAACCGGTGGTTGCAGAAGTGCGGTGTATGTTATCTTCTTTAATACCAAATTTGAGGTATTCGAAATTATCAAGAGACTCTTTAAGGTCGGATTTATTTAAGATTAGGAAGACTGGCTTTTTGGAGCGAAGAGCGGAACGAGCGATGTCTAGATCGCGAAAATCAGGATATTTGGTGGAGTCGACAGTGAAGAGAATGAGGTCAGCAACTTCGATGGCGTCCTCGATTTGATCTTGGATGGAGGCCTCAAAGTCATCTTCAGGGTTTTTTAGACCTGCGGTGTCGATAAGAGTAAAACAATTGTCAATGGTGGCAATTACGTTGTCACGAGTAGTACCAGCCTCGCGTGCCACGATGGCAATGTTTTTATGCGCCATGCGGTTTAGGAGACTCGATTTACCGGCATTGGTTTGGCCGATGAGTGCGACAATTGGAAGTTTTTTCATATAAATATTCTATCACAGGAAGCTTCACTTGTAAAATATGAAAAATATGTTGTAGTTGAAATTCTCTAGAATAAACAAAAAAGAGTCAAATTTTGACTCTAGATCTTGAATTGGTGATTCCGGCGGGAGTCGAACCCGCGATTTTCTGGATGAGAACCAGACGTCCTAGACCACTAGACGACGGAACCAATATGTAATAAAATTAACATTTTTCTAAAGAAAAAGCAAGAGAATTGACTAGTCACAATCAAAAGTGTGGTCATTGTAGTATGAGTCATCAAGCTCTTCAAGCTGGCGTTTGCTGCCACCCATTCCCAAATCAAGGCCGTCATTTTTGGCGCGGAACTCTTCATCGGACATATCGCCGAGATTATCCTCGTCACCTTCGTCAGTTAAGTTATTATCATCATTAGGATCATTGATCTCATAGGTTGCATGGTCAAAGCTGTCTGGCTGATTGGCGCCAGAGTCCCAGGAGTCGGCATCGGTGTCAATTTTCTTTTCGACAACTTCTGACATTTTGCTATTTGGTTCACCAGCGTTGACGTAGAACTCTGCACTCATATAAAACTCCTGTTGATTAATTATTATGTTGATTATAGCAGGAATTTAAGAATTTCGTATGAAGGATACGTGAAGGTATAACTAGGTGGTATTTTATGCTTAGCTTTGAGGAGGTAGTTTGATTTATTTATAACTATTCGTAAGAAAGTTTGCCATAGTTATCTGGGATAGCAGAAATCCAGGTGCGGCCAGGTTTAAGTTTAATTTCCTCACCTGTGGTTGTTTTAAAACTAATTTGAGATTCGCGATTTGCTTTATGCCAAGTACCTTCGAAGACGGTGCCGTTTTGAAAAATAGAGACCTGACCGGATCCAATAGTAGTAATTTCTTCGTGGTAACCATCGAGCGGACTAGTGCGTTCTTTGACTCGCATGACAATAACGACATCTGGATTGATTTGATAAGGCTGATTACAGTCGCGCTTTGGCGATGGTCTGGCCGGAACATTCTCACAAGTGTATGAAAGATGCGTTTCGCCATTGGCATAGCTTCTAAAATAAGTATTAGTATTTTTACTATACGCGTAGTTTACATTGAATCCTTGTTGATGATTGAAGCGAATATGGATATTTGAAACTAATTTTTTGGGTTCTGAGGGAGTTTTGTCCTGAGTTTGGGCTGGGGAATCTGTCTGTTTTTCATCTTTTTTGATTTGACTCTCTTCAATTTCTTTTTTCTGTGCATCGGATTCGTCTTTTGTCAGACGAGCGAAGGATTTTGGCTTGGAGAAGGACCCACGAGCCGTATTTTCAAGGAAGGTAGCGAGGAGTGGTCCGGATGTAAAGAGATTGTTTGGCGCAGCATAGCCAAGATAGGTGCCGCCAGACCATTGTCCGTAATTTCTCCACATATAGTTGACGGATTCGGAGATGTGTCGGTAATTGCGGACCGCCGCCAGTGCGTCATCGGCTCCTCCTGCATGGACAATAGTGCAATCAAACGGGGTATCCCATTCGAGATGATAGAGTCTAAGCGAACGGATGGGGCCGATGGCCTGGGCGCCAACTGGGTTTTTAAAGATTGCAGCAAAACGGGTGATGCCAACCTCTGCGATTGCTTCAAAAACAATGCTAGCGCGATGCAGTCCGACTTGGGGGCGAGCGCCATCTAGGCCGTTAGGAATTTGAATACAGTAGATGGGTTGCTCGTTGGCATTTTTGGCCATTTGTTCGGCTTCTTTGACTGAGAGTTTTCTAGTGCTGCCATCGGCTTCAATAATTTTTTCACCGCGCTCATTATATTGAATGCCAGAATGTGAAATTACTTCACCGGTGAGGTTGTCATAGAAATAAAATGGAGTACTCTCAACTTCGGTTAGTTGATGTTCTGCTCCCTCTTTGGCTTCAGGTTTTTTGGAAAAAAGCAGCAAAAAAGTGCCAGTAATAATACAGAGAAACAAGGCAATTGTAATAATACTAAAGATAAGGCGCTTACTTGGTTTTTTAGAATCCGTGCTAGGTTTGTCAGATTTTTCAGGATCGTGATCTTTAGTATCTTTTTCGAGATTATCCTCTGAGATGGTCTCGATAAGCGTTGCCTGGTTGTGTTTATTTTTTGGCACTTTTACTCCTTTTGGCGAGAGAGCCTTAGTTATTTGCGAGTGCGGTTCGGACCTTGTTTAATCTGGCTAGGGTACGATTTTTGCCGAGCACTCTCAAGGTGAGATGGAGAGCTGGGCTAAATGGCGCAAAGCTAACCGCAATACGGATGAGACTGAAGAATTCAGCTGGCTTCTTCTCAGTTTTTACGAGAAGATCGTTTAAGATATTCTGTAGATTATCATCGGTCCAGTCTTCTTCTTTAACATCGTTTAAGGCCTCGATAGTTTCGGTGAGCAGCCCGACGAGTTCGGTCTCGGAATATTTCTTGAGGAATTTGCTATCTGTAATCATTGAAAGATCAACGACTGGATCTTCGAAGAAATAAGTTGTCATAGTGTGAAGGTCGGAAAGAGTTTTTAGACGATCGTAGATAATACTGAGAACTGCTTTTTTGTATTCGTCAGTTTCAGTTTTTGCAGATTCTGGCCAGAAGTCGATTGGTTTAAAGATGTCATAGCGTGAGAAATCTTCAGAGCCAGAGGTCTCACAGGTGCGGGCGTAAAGCTCGTCAATTCCCTGTTCGGTGGCGATTTTACGAATCCATTGACCATTCATCCAAAGGATTTTAACTTCATCAAAGCGAGCGCCAGAATTCTGAATGCGGTGAACAGAAAACTTTTCGATAAGCTCTTCGAGTGAATAAATTTCTTGTTCAGTACCATCATTCCATCCGAGACAGGCAAGATAGTTAGTCATGGCTTCTGGTAAAATACCGTCATCACGATATTCGGTGACGGATTTTGCGCCATCGCGTTTACCAAGTTTTTTATGGCCGTTTGGTGCCAAGATATGTGGTAGAGAGACAAAAATGTGGCGTGGAACTTCGAGTGCATCGTAAAGCGCAAGATAATTTGGGGTACTTGAAAGATATTCGACACCGCGGGTGATGTGACTACATTCCATTAAGGTATCATCAACGATGTGAGCAAAGTTGTAAGTTGGAAGACCGTCACCTTTAATAAGGATAATGTCGTCGCAAACTTCAGGGCCAGTATGAAGGTCACCCATTACTTCGTCATGCCATGAATATTCTTTTGGAATAGTCTTAAAACGGATTGGCAAGCCTTCGTGCCAGGTTGGGGGATTTTCTGGACGGTGGTTACGATAGAGGTAAGGAACTTTTTTAGCCTCATCTTCTTTACGATACTCGTCGATTTGTTCACTCGAGGTATTGTCGGCATAGGCACGACCTTTTTCGATTAATTTTTTTGCCCATTCGATATAGATGGCTTTACGTTCGGTTTGAACGTAAGGTACGTGTGGGCCACCGACGATTGGACCTTCGTCCCATTCGAGGCCGAGCCAGCGGAGAGTATCGAAGATCAATTCGGTAGCACCCTCAACAAAACGAGCCTGGTCAGTATCTTCAATGCGAAGGATAAACTGTCCGCCTGCTTGCTTTGCAATTAAGTATGGATAAATGGCACTTCTAATATTGCCAATGTGGATATAGCCGGTTGGGCTAGGTGCGAATCGGGTGCGAATTTTCTTCATAATAAGATAAGTATAGCACCTTTTTTATTCTATAGAGAGGTTACGATATTCTTGATTTGTTTTTTGGTGAGTTCACCTTGGAAATTATTGATTTTATAGACAATACCAGCGTTAACCCAGGCGGCGTTGGATCCGCTAATATATATTGTGATTCCCTGCTCGCGGACAGAGTCATAATTCTCACCCCACTTAGTTTTTACGTAACGGTTCAAAAGGGCGTTGCTATCCCAAGGGAGTTTTTCTTCGGTGAGGGTGAACTTTGCTTGATTTGGGCCAGTGAAGTCCATGGCAACACTATTATCTTGTGTGGTGTAGACACCAGAAAGTCGATATTCGCGAGGGATATAACTTGGATAAGTAGCCTGGATACCAGTTTGCATGGCAGCGACACGTACGGAAATGTCTGGCATGTTGGTTTGTGCAATAAAGAAGAGACTGGCGACTACTGCAGTGGAGCAGAAAAGAGCAAAAGCAAGTCTGGTGCTTTTTTTATGGATCGATTTTTTCACCGGTTTTACATTTTTTGGCTGAGTAGCAGCAACGACTTGTTTGGCTTTTGGATCTTCGCTCATTCTGCTAAAGGCTGACTCAACTGAGCTAGTGGTCATGTTGGCGGCTGGGATGGCAGCCCTTGTTAGTTTCTTCGCTGAACTTTTAATGGAGGCTTTTGGCTTTAGGCTTGATTTGACTAAAGGCTTTACAAAAGACTTCTTACTTTTAGTAAAGATAGCGGTTGGTTTTTCAATGTTCTCGAGAATTTGTTTTTCTTGTTCAGAGACTGCAGAAAATGCACGTTCCATTTTTGATTGTTGATCAAAAATGGGAGAGAAGCCACTAGGATTTTGTTGAATTTTTTCAGCTGCTTTGCGAATAATAGCAGAGGTGGTATAAGGATTTTTGATACTGCGAGGGACAACAGGCTGGACTGATTGGGTTAGGTGAGCTGGTTG
Source organism: uncultured Candidatus Saccharibacteria bacterium (assembly GCA_916049555.1). Taxonomy (GTDB): domain Bacteria; phylum Patescibacteriota; class Saccharimonadia; order Saccharimonadales; family Saccharimonadaceae; genus Nanosyncoccus. The sequence goes on from CAJZIB010000011.1 coordinate 14,096, forward strand.
GGTTAACTGAACTGGTTGAGTTAGGTTGGCTGGTTGGACTGGTTGGGTTAGGTGAGTTGGTTGGGCTAACTGAACTGGTTGAGTTGGTTGAGCTGGATGGATTGATTGAACTGACTGGATTGTTTGGGCTGGCTGAGACTCGCGCATTTTTGGTTCGTACTTTGGGAAATGTGAAATTGCGGTCGGGTAAGTTTGGCGTGGTTTTATTTCGGTACCATCAGAAATACTGACGTGAAAGGAGGATTTTTTTGGTGCAGCTTGAGCTTGTTTATTCTTGAATGTAATGCTGACGGAGTTTTGATTTTGAGTCGAAGGAGTAGTTTGAGCGACTGGTCGACGAACATAACGACGATTTAATGTGGCAGATGCCTGTAGGATATGGTGGGTACGGCTACTTGTTATATCCTGACCAATAATCTGTCGTTCCATTGTTTATCTTCCTCACTCTTTATTACGCTTGTCGTTATTATAAACTATATCGGTTTGGAAAAGCAATACCATTTAAGAAAAAAGAACATGTTATAATATATGAAGTATGGACATTGATAAACGTAAACGTAATAAGATGATTCGCGTAATTTTCGTGGACATTATTATGTCTCTTGCTGTAGTGGCGTTAGTCTTTGTATTAGTCGCAATTGTAGAGGGGTGGCGCCTCAGTTCTAATTTGAAATTGGAACAGAACGGAATGGCGCAGATTGAATCGTTGCCAACTGGTGCCAAGGTGATCATTGATGGTCGACAGGATTTTAACGAAACAAATATTTCAAAATTATTATCAGCTGGTGAACATGAAATTGTGTTGAAAAAAGAGGGGTATGATTCTTGGTCGAAGAAGATTCGGATTTCTTCAGGGCTTTTGACGAGGCTAAGAAATCCACGTCTATTTAAACAAAATCGTACCACGGAAAACGTAGCGGATTTTGAGACTTTGCGCTTTTTATATGCTTCTCCTGACCATCGAAGTTTATTGATTGCTTCAAATCAGACAACGAAATGGCAATATATAACTTCACTGGGTGCTGATAAGGTGGTGACTGAAACTATTGACGTGAAGGGGATTTTTTCAAACACCAGTGATGGGAATTTTTCTGGTGAAATTCTTGAAGTAAACTGGAATGAGACTGGCGAAAAGGTATTATTAAAGGTGAAACGTGGCGAACAGGTCGAGTGGGGGGTAATTAATCTGAAGAAGGTAAATGAAAGTGTGAATTTGTCACAGGCGATCTTGAAATACACTGATAAAAACCTTAAGAAGACTGATGTTGATAAGAAGAATGAAGTTGAGAAGAAGGATGCGGCCGAGCAAATAGAGACAAAACATGTACTTTCTAATGTGATAATTGAAGACGCTTCGGCGAATAAGTTTTTAGCGCTAGTGGATGGAAATTTGCAAGAAATTGATATTACTGGAAGAAGTCTATCGGAAGCTTATTTAAAAAATATTGCGCAGTTTAAATTATCTGGTTCAGAAGTAATTTATTTAACTAATGTTGAAAAAGATAAAAGACAAATTGGTATCTATAAACTAGGCGACAAGGGTGGGATTGAGCTTGAAACGGTTGTGCGTTCAAAGCGTGATGCAACAATTTATCTTGGTATTTCAGATTTTGATAATAAGAAATACCTAAGTGTAGTGGTTGATGATTTATTTACTATTTATCGTGCGGATGAATATCCAACTTATGGCAATAATGATAATTTGCCAGAGAAAATTAATGAGGAGAAGCTTGGGTTTACGCCAAAGAGATTTATAAAATCGTCAAATGGTGAATTTTTCATTGCGGAAACCGATAATAAATTTACTTTATATAATCTTGATCTTGAAGAGATAAATGTGGTTGAGCATGCAAACATGAATATTTCTTGGCTGGATAACTATATGATGTTTGACGTGGTTGATGGCAAGATGGAAGTCTTTGACTTTGATGGAACTAATCGCAGGACGATTTTGAATAACAATATTGCGGCAGGATTTGACGCTGTAATTAACTCAAATGATAGATATTTATATTATGTCGTGAAGACAGATAATGGATATAGCTTGAAGCGAGATAAGCTATTTTAGAGAGAAACTATTCTAAAATAACCA
>CAJZIB010000012.1 GCA_916049555.1 uncultured Candidatus Saccharibacteria bacterium
GTTCGGCTCGATTAAATTACTTGAGCTAACAAAGAAAAAAGAAGTTACAAAGAAATATTCAGTGATCAGCACGAGTTTCCCGGGCTATGATTTTGCAAGGGCAGTAGCTGGGAATAATACAGATATAAATGTAAAGATGCTATTGAAGCCTGGAGCAGAGTCACATACTTTTGAGCCGACTCCTCAAGATATTTTGGCGATCAAAAACAGTAACTTGTTTGTTTATGTCGGGGGTGACTCTGATGAATGGGTCAAGAAAATTATTTCCGAAATTGATCCAAAAAAGACAAAGGTTATGAGACTAGTTGATCTAGTTAAGACCAAGAACGAAGAGCTGGTTGAGGGGATGGAAGACGATGATCATGACGAACATGACCATGAAGATGAGCATAAGGGGCATGATCATGACCATGAACACGAACATGACCATGACCACGATCATGAGCATGGTGAGCACAAACATGAACACAAACATGAACGCAAGGACGACGATGAGGCGGAAGTTGATGAACATGTTTGGACAAGTTTGAAGAATGCCAAGGTGATTACCGAGAAGATTTTGAAGGAAATGATAGCTTTTGACCGTGAAGATGAAGCGAAGTTGGCTGAGAACGGAAAAAGCTATATGGCAAGGATCGAGGAAACCGATAAAAAAATTGCTGATATGGTGAAAGTAGCTAAGCGTAAAGAAATCATCGTAGCTGATCGTTTTCCACTAAGATACTTTGTCGATGATTACGGTATAAAATATTATGCTGCTTTTCCTGGATGCTCAGACCAAACTGAGGCAAATACAAAGACTGTAAGCTTTATTGTGAAAAAGGTGAAGGAGGATAAGATTCCAGTCGTGTTTAAGATTGAACTATCGAATGGGCTGATAGCTGAAACAGTAGCAAAAGAAACCGGGGCTAAGATTTTGGAATTTCAGTCTGCACATAATATTTCAGAACGTGATTTTGGTTTTGGGGTAACTTATGTTGATTTGATGGAACGAAACTTTGAAGTTCTGAAGCAGGCTTTAAACGACTAGGATAATAAAAATGGATACAGAAAAAGTGCCGTTGATAAGTGTCGAAAAACTCCAGGTGGAGTTTGAGGGGCATAAAGTTTTTTCAAACTTAAGCTTCGAGATTTTTGCAGCGGACTTTATTTGTATTGTGGGGCCAAATGGGGCAGGGAAGTCGACATTGATCAAGACTTTACTCGGACAGATTAAGCCAAGTAAGGGTGAAATTATTTTCACTGGATTGAAACAGAAGTTTATTGGATATATGCCGCAGGAAAATAAGATTGATAGAAACTTCCCAGCTTCGGTGGAGGAGATTGTACGATCGGGAACTCTAAATCAGATCGGTTTTCGGCCATTTTATAAGAAGACCGAAAAAGATATGGCTGAAAAGTGCATGAAGCAGTTGGGGATTTTAAACTTAGCAAAGAGACATTTTGCGGACTTATCAGGAGGTCAGAGGCAGAAAGTTTTATTAGCACGGGGGCTTGCTGCAACGAGAAAAATGTTGATTCTGGACGAACCTTCGAATAATTTAGATTTTAAATCAAAGAACGATCTTTATAAGAAACTTATAAAATTAAATGAGGCTGGGGTGGCGATTTTGATGGTGACCCATGATTTGGATCATAAGAACCTAATTGGAAAGAAAATTTTGGCATTGAACGGTGAACAGTATTTCTTTGGCGATACAGAGTCGTATGTGGAGAAAATCCATCATGTTTGATATTTTTGAGATGTTTGGACAAGCTTTTATTTTGAGAAGTTTTATTGCAGGATTTTTTATTGTAATAGCGGCAGCATTGATTGGAACTTCTCTTGTTTTACGTCGTAATGCGATGATTGGAGATGGACTTTCGCACGTGGGGTTTGGGGCATTTGCGTTGGCTACGGTTTTTAATTTTGCGCCACTAGAATTTGCTTTACCGATCGTGATTTTGATGTCCTTTTTAATTTTACGTTTGAACGAGCAGAATAGGGTGCAGCCTGATGCAGCAATAGCAATGGTCTCGGCGGGTGCTCTAGCGTTGGGGACTTTTGTGATTTCGATTACAAAGGGAGTGAATACGGATATTAATAACTACCTGTTTGGGAGCATTCTTTCAATATCTGAAAGTGATTTGATACTGGCTGTAGTTTTCTCGTTGGTGGTCATATTATTGTTTTTGTTTTGTTACAATAAAATTTTTGCGTTGACTTTTGATGAAGATTTTGCGAGAGCAGTGGGGATCAAAACGGATTTTTATAATATAGTTTTTGCGGTATTATGTTCAATTGTGGTGGTGCTCGGCATGAGACTGATGGGGGCGTTATTGATTTCTAGTTTAATTATTTTTCCAACAATGTCGGCAATGCAGGTGGCGAAAACATTTAAAAAAGTGGTAATTCTTTCAACGGTGATTTCCTTGATCTGCTTTGTAATTGGAATGATAGTTTCTTATAATTTTGCTACACCGACTGGTTCAACCATCGTCTTAGTAAATGTTTTGATCTTCTTGTTTTGTCGTTTTCTACGGGTGTAAAAACGAGTATCTTGTTTGATAAAAAGAAAAAATTGGGATAGAATATTTATAATTCTTTAGTCTATATCTTCGTCTAAAAATATTTGCGCAATGCGGTTTTTTAGTTGAGACTACCTTAAAATGAATTGTTAAACGGAAAGGACTGAATGTTTAGATTACTAAAGTATATGAAGCCATACGTATGGCAGTGTTTTGCTATTGTGCTCGCGGTAGGCTTGCAAGTATATGGGGCATTGATGCTCCCAACGATGATGGCCGAAATCGTGAATAGTGGGATCATGAAAAACGATACCAGTTTCATCATTAGGACTGGAGGCCTAATGTTTGCCGTAACTGTAGTATCGGCGCTGGGGACTCTGGTGTCTTCTTATTTTTCGGCAAAGGTAAGTGCGGCGATTAGTCGTGATATGAAGCATGATGTGTTTTCCAAGGTTCTTTCTTTTTCAATAGCTGAAACGGAACATTTTTCAACAGCTTCTTTAGTTACGCGTACAACTAACGATATTTCTCAGGTACAGCAAACGATGGTGATGTGCTTATCGATGTTAGTAAGGGCACCATTAATGGCGGTGGGGGCAGTGATGCAAGCTTTTGTGATAGCGCCGGATATGACTTGGATTATTGCTTTAGCAGTTTCGATTTTACTTGTTTTTTCAATCGTGATTATTTCAATTGCGATTCCGAAATTTGAGATTTTCCAAAAATTAATGGATAAAATTAACCTTTTAACAAGGGAAAACTTGACTGGTATTAGGGTAATTCGTGCCTTGAATAAAGAAGACTTTGAGGAAAAAAAGTTTGTGAAGGCAAATAACGAATTAACTAAGACCGATCTTTCAATCGTAAAGGTAATGCAATTACAAACACCGGTAATGCTTCTGATCTTTAACGGTACTTCGCTTCTTGCGATTTGGGTGGGGATAGCACGTCTTGGCATGGATATTAGTTATCTTGGTAAGATGATGGCATTTATGCAGTATGCGACGCAGGTAATTATGTCATTTCTGTTCTTGACGATGCTCTTTGTGATGATCCCGCGTGCAAACGTTTCTGCAAAGCGTATTAATGAGGTATTGACGACTGATTCAGAAATTCAATTTCCAGAAGAGATGACGGAAGAACCAACCGTTGAGGCTAGCGTAGAATTTCGCCATGTCGATTTTAGGTATGGAAAATCAGAGGGAAAGGTACTAGAAGATATTTCGTTTAAGGCAGAGGCGGGAAAAACCACAGCATTTATTGGATCAACTGGTTCAGGTAAGTCTACGTTGATTAATCTGGTGCCAAGATTTTTTGACGCGACCGCGGGTGAGATTTTAATTTCTGGTGTAGATATTAAAAAGTATCCAGAAGCGATGCTGATGAAGCGAATTGGCTATGTGCCGCAGAAGGGATATTTATTTGCCGGAACGGTACGCTCGAATATTTTGTTTGGCGTGAATGAGGGGTCGATTGAGTCAATGAAGAAGGCGGCTAAGATTGCGCAGGCGGCTGAATTTATTAATAAAATGCCTGAAAAATATGAGTCAAAAATTGCGGAAGGGGGAACCAATGTGTCAGGAGGCCAGAGGCAGCGGCTTTCTATTGCTAGGGCGCTTGCAAAAGAGCCGGAGATTTTGATTTTTGACGATGCTTTTTCGGCACTTGATATGAAGACCGATAGTAAATTGAGGGAGGCATTGAAAGCTGTGACGCAAAATACAGTTACGTTAGTTGTGGCGCAGCGAATTAGTACAATTAGAGACGCAGAACAGATTATTGTGCTTGATAAGGGGAAAATTGTGGGGAAGGGTTCGCATTATGAACTTCTAGATAAGTGTAAGGTTTATCTTGAAATTGCGAAATCGCAGTTATCCGATGACGAAATTGCACGAGAACTGAAGATTAGTAAAGAGAAAGCGGGGAGAAAATAATGGATAGTGGCAAAAAGGGAGCAGAAAAAGTTACGACTGGTCCAAAGAATTTCAAGATAGTATTAAAACGTTTTTGGTTATCACTTAGAGAATGGCGAGTGCAAATTATTGTGGCCGCGATTCTTTCGTTAGTATCGACTGTAATGTCATTGTTTGGGCCAATGATTCTTGGAATGATGACGACTTCCGCAACGGAGTCTTTGAAGAACAGTGGTGAAATTGCTTGGGGAGAAATTAATTTCTTGGCGATGATTTTAGCGGGGCTATTCTTATTATCTGCTGTGGTTGGATATATTCAGGGTGTGATAACTTCGATGCTCTCTGTGAAATATGAGAAGAAGTTACGCGAAGAAATTTTGGCAAAAATTAAGAAATTACCAATGGAATATTTTGACCGAACGCCAAACGGTGACGTGATGTCAAGGATGATCAACGATGTGGACATGATTGCGAGCTCGCTGGCTGAGACTATGACTCAGATTATTACTAGCGTAATTTCGCTGGTTGGTTATTTATTGATCATGCTTTATCTTTCGGTGACATTATCTTTAATTGCGATTATTGCAGTACCGATTTCGACAGTATTTATTGCAAAAGTTTTGGGCAAGGCAAGAAAACACTTTGCGGCAGAACGAGAAGTTCTCGGCAAACTTAACTCGGAAATTGAAGAGAATTATAGTGGTCAGTTGATCATTAAAGCGAACAATCATGGTTTACAATCGCTTCGAGATTTTCAAGATGTGAATAAAAAATTATATGAAGAGACTTGGCGAGCGCAGTATCTGAGCTCACTAACTTTTCCGTTAACGCACATTTTCTTGAATTTAGCCTATGCTGGGGTTTGTATGCTAGGTGGATTTTATGTAATTTCTGGGGTGATTACGATTGGTGGAATTCAGGCGTTTATTCAATATCTCAACCGTTTTAATAGGCCAATTACCGAGGTAGCTCAGCTTTCAAGTACAATTCAACAGATTATGGCAGCAGCGGAAAGGATTTTTGACTTTCTTGAGGAACCAGAAGAAACAGCGGAAGATTTCAAGAGTTTATATCCTACAATTGCAGGTGATAGATTTAAGGGTGCGGTAGAATTTAACAACGTAAGTTTTAAATATAATACGAAACCTGTTATTAAACATTTTTCTGTAAAGATTGAGCCTGGCATGCAAGTGGCAATTGTGGGTCCGACGGGTGCAGGAAAAACAACGATCGTGAATCTCCTGATGCGTTTCTTTGATCCAAATGAGGGAGAAATTTTGATTGATGGAGTAGATATAAAGAAGATGAAGCGCAGTGAGGTACGCGGCTTGTTTGGTATGGTGCTCCAGGATACCTGGCTGTTTTCGGGTACGATCATGGAGAATCTAAAATATGGGGCAAGGAAAATCACAGACGAAGATGTCTTTAAGGCAGCAAAGTTGGTGGGGGTTGATCACTTTATTAAGTCGCTACCGGATGGTTATCAAACAATGATTTCAGAGGATTCTGATAATATCTCAGCTGGTGAAAAACAACTAATGACGATTACGCGTGCAGTGATTAGTAATCCTTCCATGATGATATTGGATGAGGCGACCTCTAATGTTGATACGAGAACTGAACAGTTGATCCAAGATGCTTTTTCGAAATTAACCAAGGGGCGCACTTCGTTTGTGATCGCACATCGTTTGTCGACAATTCGTGAGGCGGATATGATTTTAGTGATGCGAGACGGTAATATCATTGAGCGGGGAAATCATGATGAACTCCTAAAGCAAAATGGCTTTTATGCTGAATTATATAATTCACAATTTAGTGAAGATATGTAGATAAACTGATTACTGTGGTACTATAGAACTAGTAAAAACTAGGAGGACTGTTGTGGCGAAATTGTATTTCAGATACGGGGCGATGGGCTGCGGAAAAACGATGCAACTTTTGCAAGTGGCTTTTAACTATGAGGAGCGTGGACATCGGGTCTGCGTAATGAAACCAAAGACGGATACAAAGAATGGCGAAAAGCTTTTGACCAGGATTGGGCCAGAACGAGTGACGGATTTCTGTTTTGAGAAGACGGATGATTTATTTGGGATCGTCGAGAAGTTACAGAAAAAGAAGAAGAAAAAAATTTCTTGCGTATTAGTGGATGAGGCACAGTTTTTGACGCGTGAGCAGGTCGATCAGCTGATGAAAGTGACGACAGATTTAGATATTCCAGTAATGGCTTATGGATTGAGGTTAAATTTCCGTTTGACGGATGGCGGCTTTGAAGGGGCGACTAGACTTTTGCAGATGGCGCATGACATTGATGAAATTAAAACGATTTGTGAATGTGGAAGAAAAGCTACACTGAATGCAAGATTCTTAAATGGAAAGTTCTTGGCGGATGGCCCGGATGTCTTAATTGATGATGGAACTTCTGAAGTGGAATATCGGGCAATTTGTCCAAAATGTTATGCAGAATACGCAGCGGGGAAGAAATGTTAATCGTAATTGAGGGGCAGGACGCGACTGGGAAAGACACTCAGGCGAAGCTTTTGGCGGACTTTTTGCGAGAGCGAGGCGAGACAGTGACAGCTTATTCCGAATCGGGGACTGGATCTTCTGATCCTTTTGTGTCTGAGATTGCCAAATTAACTTATCGTACAAAACAGGACATTAATCATCGAACAAGAGTTTTACTGTTTTTAGTGAATCGTTATGAGCAATGGCGAAAAATTGCGGAGCCAGCTCTATCGCGCGGTGAAATAGTGATTTTGACACGTAACTGGTTATCTACATTGATTTATGAAGGTTATGCGGGGGGTGTGTCGAGGACTTTGATTGCGCGTTTACATAAGGAAATAATGCCGGAATATTATTTTAAGCCAGATAGAATGGTGATTCTGACACTTTCAGATGAGGAAAGGCAAAAGAGACTGGCAGCACAGGCTAAGGAGCAGGGACGTGTGGGGGAGGTATTGAAAACTGAGCCTTCTGGGTTCCAGAAGAAGGTTAATGGTGCCTACCTAAAGATTGCTAAAGAAATGGGGATTGATACTTTAGATACGAGTGGGACGATTACTGAGGTACATGAGAGGCTGTTGAAACAACTAAAGTTAATATAGGATGATGGCGGAAGCGAAAATGAGCAGCTTTCACGCGAGTTGGAAAGATTTTTTGGAACAGGAATTTCGACAGGACTATTTTTTGGAGCTTTCTAAGTTTTTGCATCTTGAATATGAGAATAAGAAGATTTTTCCGAAAAAAGATCAGGTTTTTCGGGCTTTTTCAACAGATTTTAATAAAATTAAGGTGGTAATTTTAGGGCAGGACCCTTACCATACACCTGGAGTAGCGGACGGTCTGGCTTTTTCAGTGAAGAATGGTCGGGAATATCTGCCGCCGAGTCTGGTGAATATTTACAAAGAAATTGATTTGGATGTCGGGAAACGAAATAGTCGGAATGGAGATTTGACGTCTTGGGCTGAACAAGGGGTATTATTATTGAATAACGTATTGACTGTGGAAGCGCATCTGGCGCGTTCTCATCGCGGCAAAGGCTGGGAGACTTTTACGAGACACTGTGTGGAGCATTTAAGTAAGAACCGAGAACATTTGGTGTTTATTCTGTGGGGAAGGGACGCAAGAGAAAAGAAGCGCCTGATTGATGGAGAGAAACATCTGATTTTAGAATCAGCACATCCTTCGCCACTTTCTGCCTATCAGGGATTTTTCGGTTCAAAACCGTTTTCGAAGACGAATGATTATCTGAGTGAGCACGGTTTGACGCCAATTGAGTGGTAGGCTGCTTTTAATACAGGTAAGGGGGCGGGAGATGTTTGGTTTGATGACTAACGCGACTGGTAGATGTTTGGTTTGGTGACTAACGTGACTATTTGATATTTTTTGCTGTTATATTTTTAAAAAAAGAACCCGTAGGTACGGGTCTTTTTTGTGAGGTTATATCGAGATGCGTCAATAATTAGATTGCGTTGCAGATTGAACCACCACCCTCTTTTTTGTAGAGGATAGCAACTTTACGTGAACCAGAGGCATGAACTGCGTCTTCACCTTCACAGGTGGCGTTGGTGACGATGCTGATGGTGTGGCCCTTGGAACCAGTTTGTTCATATGGGTTACCAGCGGTAACATCGTCGATGCCATTTGGGCGACCTTCAGATTGTTCAACCCAGGTTGATTTCGAGCGCTGACCGTTATTGCAGATTTTGGTGGAAGCATCGTAGGAAGTTGCTTCGCGGCAGGAGGAAATGGAGAGTGAGTATGGATCACCATCTGGATCTACGAATTTATCTTTTGCTTCGGCGCTAATCAAGAGGTAAGAATCGTAGAAGTAAGCCCAAGATTGGTGATTGAGAGTACGAGTGATGTTTTGGTCGACTTCGGCGTGGCCAGAAACATAGTTACCATACTTGTCGGATGGAATTGCACCGCTGTTGTTACTTTGATAATTAGTGATGGCAGTACTGAGACGTGAAATGTCGGAGACGCGCTGGGTGTCACGGCGGTTACGAGCGAGAGCTGGGAGGGCAATGAAGACCATAAGGAAGATAAGGCCAGCAATACCAAGGACCAACACTACCTCGATGATGGTGAAACCCTTTTTATTTTTAATATCTTGATTTCTCATTTTATCCTTTCTTTGTGGAATTTAGGAGTGTTTCTTTATCCAAATCATACTCAAAAACGATAGAAAAATCAAGGGGCTTATGCTAATATACGGTTAGTGTTGTGGTTACTGTTTGTTGTATTTTTTAGTTTTGGTGCGATATTCGGATCGTTTGCCTGTTGTCAGGCGGAACGAATGTTTTTGAAGTCTGAGGGGAAGGGGCTTGGAAGGAGATCGCAATGTCTTTTTTGTGGCCATAAGCTAGAGTGGTTTGAGTTGATTCCAATTTTTTCGTGGATTTTTTTGCGAGGAAAATGTCGAAAATGTAAGAATAAAATTGGTAAAATAGAGCTTTTTTCAGAGATTCTGATGGGGGTGATTTTTAGCTTAATTTTATGGTTTGTCTTAAAGCAGGCTGGGCTGTTTGGGTTGATCGGTGGTGTAAAAACTGTGGAAGGAATGAGTGTGGGTGGGGCGGCTGGTATGTTTGGAGTTCGAGATGAACTGGGTGTGACGCTACTATGCAATCCAGTAGTGATTTTGAGACTTGTAATTTTACTTTCCAGCGCGGTGTTGTTTTGGATTTTGTTAGTTCATGATTTTAAGTGGCAAAGTTTACCGAGCTGGATTTTATATACATTGATATTTTTAGGTATGGCGTATTTTGTGTTGAACGAAATGACGAGTCTTGGCTTCGTACAGGAGGGGGGAGTTTCGGGTGCCACGAAAACGGTTGGTAAATTGGCATTTACGCAGCAAATAACCTTCTTGAAAAGAGATTTAATGGGACTTTTTGGAGGATTATTGATTTTACCGGGACTGTATTTTGTTTTATATAGATTTTCAAAGGAAAAATTAGTGGGTGGAGGAGACTATCTCTTAACTATTTCAATGGTGCTGTTCATTGGTAGGTTTGAGTTAGCGCTGACCTTACTTTGTGTGGCAAATTTACTGGCTTTATTCTTGAATGCGGGGAAGATTTTAAGGAAGAAAGAAACGAAGATTGCATTTGGGCCGTATTTGATACTGGGGTTTTGGATAGTTTTGTTTTTGTCTCAGGAAATTTTGCGATATCTGTATATTGTATCGGTATGAGAATTGTGATTTATTCTTTAGTCTCAGTATGAAACTTTTCATGGACTTCTTTGAGGTGTGGATCGGTGATATGAGTGTAAATTTGTGTAGTGGCAATATTAGCGTGACCGAGTAGGCTCTGAACAGAACGGATGTCAGCGCCATTCATGAGGAGATCAGTGGCAAAACTATGGCGTAAAGTATGGGGGGTGACGTGTTTAGTGATACCGGCTTGCCTAGTGTATTTTCCGATAATGCGTTCAATTGATCTTGGGCTAAGCCTTCGAAAGTCACCAGAGGTATCTGGGATATTTTGATTAGATGAATTGTTAAGAAAGAGGGCGGGGAGAGTGTCGGTTCTGGCGTTTAAATATTCTTCAATGTGTTCGGCAGTGGTTTGATCGATGAAAATTGGGCGATCTTTTTTACCTTTACCACGGACCATAAATTCGCGGCGTGCGAGGTTGATGGAATCACGGTTAAGATTGCAGAGTTCAGAAACGCGAAGTCCGCCAGAGAAGAGTAGCTCGATGATGGCGCGGTCGCGGAGGCCGGTTTCAGTATCGGTGGGAATTTCAGAAAGTAGGCGAGAAACTTCGTCAAAATGGAGAAAAGTCACTTGTTTTTTGGCAGCGCGTGGGAGATCTACCAGACTGGGGTCGAGGGATTTAATATCACGCTTAGCGAGATATTTTAGAAAACCGCGCAGTGCAATAAGGTGGTAGCTTTGGGTTAAGGCGGAAAGTCGTTCGTGATTTTGGTTGTCGTCAAAGCGGTTGAGACGGAGGCGGAATTTGCGAAGGATTTCAGGAGTTAGATCGGCTGGTTTGATGGTAGCACCTTCGGGGAAATCCTGTGTAATAAGATCTAAGAAGCGAGCCAGATAGAGGCCATAGTTCTCGGTGGTCTTGGTGGAACGGCCTTTTTCAATTTCGAGAGATTCAAGAAAATCACTAATTAAATCGGAGATATCCATAAGAGGTATTATAACAGATTATGTTATAATACGGTTATGGATAATATGGAGAACCCGAATTCGCAGTCAGAAATGACGCCGCCGGCTGGATTACAATCAACTGGCTTTCAGTCTAGTGATCTTCAGTCGACTAACCTTCAACCAACTGACATTCAGTCTAATGGATTGCAGATGAAAGCACCGGAAAAGAGCATGGCGCAGGACGCTGATTCTGATGATTCGGTTTTTCATGTTTTTGGAAATGCTAAAACGGTGGAGTTTGACCAGAAATTGGCAAGTCAACAAATAAATATGAATCCAACAGAGAAAATGGTGGTGGAACCTTTGACTGGAAGTAGTGTCGTATATGATGCGAGCAGTGAGCAGGGGGTACCAGAGAATGGTTTTCCGGCTGGATATGGACCAAACGCGGGAATAAAGAGAATAGAGAAACCGGTAAAACCAAAGCTTAAAGAGAGAATCAAGCGTTCATTCGGCCAAATGACAAAGAAGCAAAGGAGACTTTTGGTGATTATTCCTTCGATATCCTTGATTTTAATTATTACTTTATCGCTTGTGGCTATGGTAACTGGGGTTTTTGCGACTGATTATTCGAAGACCTATAGTGTGGCTAAGTCGATAAAAAATGAGTTGCAGAAAATTCGTAGTAATACAAATTGCGAAAAAGTAATTGAATACAATGATAATACTTTTACGTCAATGGAAATTTATCAAGGATATGTTGAAGAATGTAAAAAAGCTGGACGAGGGATTAGCGAGCAGCTAATTGAGGAAATGGGGGATACTGCCGGTGTCTTGAAGGATGTTGAGGTGAACCGTCGTTTTGAAACCTTCAAGGTGGCATTGAATGAGAGCAAAAATGGTAATGCGGAGATGGAAAAGACTCTAAATTTATACTCGATTTGGCATAGCTGGATTTTGACGGAGGCTTCTGGTGACAAAAGTCATAATGGCTTCGAGTGGAGCGAGGCAGATATTAAAGATGCCGCAAAGATTTTGATTGAGTCTGGGAATGAGAAACTGGTGGCGTACGGAAATCGGTGGGTGGAATTAAAAACTGAGGCAGCGAAGGCAGCGTATAAGTTTTATCACACTTCGGAATCAACGGAAGTGGTAGATTATGCGGAGGCAAAGAATGATATGGATGCCAAGAAGGCGGCTTTCTCGGATTTTCAAAAAGAAAAACGTCCGGACGTCGTGACGGAATTTCCATTGCAGCAGGTGAATCTTGCAAATATTTCGGTGAAGTTTGAGGAAATGTATAGCTTTATTCGAGAGACTTATCAGAAGAATTATAATAAGCGAGTTGGTGGTTGTAAGGAATTGATTAACGCGATTATATGTGATTAAAGTATTTGACAGGGTGTGATATAATCGGGAAAAGATAAGAGCATAGCTCAGGGAGTATGTATGTCACAAGATAAACCTGCTAATAAAAATAAGGAGGTCGATCTTGCCGACTTCGTACAGAGGACGCTGGTGATTTTTAAGCCAGATTCAATTCAGCGAGGGATTGTTGGGGAAATTCTCCAGAGATTTGAGCGTGTTGGCTTGAAGATTGTGGGCATGAAGATGGTTAGTCCAGATCAAGCCCTGTTTAAGAAGCATTATGAGGATATTGGTCAGCTAATTTCACGCCGTGGCGAGGAGACGTTTATGTATAATTTGAATTACATGATGTCTGGCCCGATTATTGCGATGTGTCTTGAGGGGGTTGAGGCGGTGGCATTGGTACGTAAGATTGTTGGACCAACCGAGCCAAAGTCTGCAGAGATGGGAACAATTCGAGGTGATTTTTCACACATGAGCTTTGGTTATTCAAATGCGAAGAAAATTGGTGTACCAAACTTAGTACACGCCTCTGGGAATTCTGAAGAGGCAGAAAAAGAGGTGAAGCTTTGGTTTACGGAAGCTGAACTCTATGATTACGAGGATTTGAACGAGAAATATACTCGCTAGAACTCAAGAATTTGGTGTGGTATAATAGATTTGTGTTGGCCTGGTAGCTCAATGGATAGAGCAGCTCCGTCCTAAGGAGAAGGTTGCGAGTTCGACCCCCGCCCGGGTCACCATAAATTGAAATTATATGACAAAACTAATATTTGATGGGCAGCGTGAGGGGGAAGACGTAAAGTTTATTTTTCGTCGACATTTTACTACTGCAAAAGCCGGAGTTATTTTCCTGATCGTAATGACATTTTTGGGATTAATTCCGCTTTTTTTGTGGAAAGGTGATGTGAGAATGTTTTGGATTTTTCTGGGTTTCGTCTTTGTGGGGCTGATTGGCTTCTTTTATTCCTATATGATGTGGTATTTCTCGGTTTATATCGTGACAAATCAGCGAATTAGGCAGATTTCACAAAAAGGTTTATTCAAGAAAACTGTGGTGGATTTGGGGCTAGATAAGATTCAGAGTATTTCTTATGGGATTACTTCGGTGATTGGTGGGGTGATGGGGTATGGAACAATTTTGATTCAAACGGGAGTGGGTGATTTGGTGATTTCGGCAGTGGGGAAGCCGGCAGAAATCTATGAAAAACTACAAAATATCGTCTCGGATAATACAAAGTAAGTGGAGAGAAAAATGAAGAAACATGAAAATAAAGAGGGTGGGGAGGCAAAGAAAGATTCAATCTTAAAACGCTTGAGAGAGCGTAAAGAGCAAAAAGAGATTGAAGAATTTAGGAATAAAACTGAACTTGAAAAGATCGAGGAGAGACGTGAAGAGGTGCTCTCTAAGGGGCGCAAGTTTAAATACCCATTGCAGTATGCAAAGTATCGTATCGTGACATTAACGATCGTGATTTCACTGGTTGCAGTGATGCTAATCAGTGGTTTCTTGTACGTGGCCTTATATAAGTGGCAGAGCACGGATGCCGTACTATATCGTTTAACGCAGCTAGTGCCACTACCGGTAGCTTCGATTGAGAATGAACAAGTTAGGTACTCAGATTATCTAATGATCTATAAGAGTACAATTACGCCGATTGAGCAACAGCAGGGAAAGTTGGGGAATGAGAAAGATACTTCATCGATGGAGTCGCATTATAAGCGAATGGCCTTAACAGAAGCAGAGAATTATGCTTATGCCTTGAAGCTTGCGAATGAATATCATTTAACAGTAAATAAAGAAGAGATTGATAAGGCGCTTGATAATCACCGTAGGATCGGTGGAGTGGAGCGTAGTGAGGAAAGTTTTAAGAAAATCCTGGAAGATAATTTTGGTCTTTCGATGAAAGAGTATCGTCGAATGCTATATCTTTCTTTGATGAAGGAGAAGGTTTCACAGCAGATTGATAATGAGGCAATAAGGATATCCGAGACCGTACAAGCTGGGGTGAAGGCAGGAAAAACGCTGAAGGTGATTGCCGCCGAATTGGGGGATAAGGTACTGTATGAGGAGACTGGTGGACTAGTGGATAAGATGAACGTAGATGGTGGTCGTGCTGGGGTGGCAATGGAGCTAGCTGACGGTCAAACTTCAGACCGAGTTATGTCTTCTTCCGGTGATGGATATTACTTTGTGACATTAGTAAATAAGACTGAATCTTCTGTGAATTATACTTCAATTAAAATTCCTTTTTCGGAATTTACTAAGCGTGTAAAACAGGTACGCGAGTCGAGCGGTGTGAAGGAATTTATTAAATTAAGTGAAGAATAGAAATAAAATTTTTGGGTAAAACTAGAATAAGAAAAGAGAACTGTAGGAGTTCTCTTTTTTAGGATCTTCTTGGTGCGAGTAGAGGGAGTCGGACCCTCGTCTCTTCCTTGGGAAGGAAACATAATAGCCGTTATACGATACTCGCAATAATATTATTTTAGCATAGAATAGAAAAAAGGCAGAAAAGTCTTGCGAAAATAGAGGTGATAATATATACTACTGGTAGTGGATTCGTAGCTCAGTTGGTTAGAGCGCTGCCCTGTCACGGCAGAGGTCGCGAGTTCGAGTCTCGTCGGATCCGCCACATATACAGCTTTAGGGCTGTTTTTTGTTGTATGTAGGGGGAATCGGATTTCAGATTAGGGATTGGAGTTCAGATTACCGTATTAATTTTGTTTTTTATGACTATTTTCAAAAATTAGATTATCGGCTTTATCTTGGTAATATTTGTGTTCAGAGTCACTTTGAATAGTCCAGCAGAGGACTGGATGAGATTTTCGGAATCTTTGGATGGTGGTTCTTTGAATAATTCTTTTATCAACGGAAAGAAAATCTGGCCTTAGCCAATGTATGAGGGGGAAGCGGAGAAAAATGGATCCAAAATAGATTAAAATTCGTGGTCGGCTGGCAATGAGTAGTCCTGTTGGGAAGGTGGTGTATTTCTTGAACCAGTGTACAATGCGGGGATCAAAGCTTTTAATAGCAAAATTTGTAGCTGAGTAAGTTTTTTGATATTCAAGAAGAAGACTAGTGGTCTTTTTGCAAAAATTTTTATAGTTGACGAAAGGTTCAGATTTTAATTCGACAATCAGAGGAGTTTTTCCCGCAATGAGGTCTAGAACTTTTTTGAAGGTTGGAATACAGTGCTCGTCCGTGGTTTGCTCAGATTGCAGGGAAAGGTTTTGAATATCTTCGAGAGTACTTTTCTTTAGCTTGATTGAGCTTTTAGTGAGTCGCTTTGTATTGCTGTCGTGGAAGACAATAATTTTTTTATCTGAAAGAATGTGAATATCGAGCTCGATAGCAAAATGATGGTCAATGGCATTCTTAAAGGCAGCAAGTGAGTTTTCCGGGATAAAGGTTTCTGTGTTATTTTGGAAAAAGGTACCATGTAGTCCACGGTGAGCAAAATTTTTATCATACAAAAAGG
>CAJZIB010000013.1 GCA_916049555.1 uncultured Candidatus Saccharibacteria bacterium
AAAAATATTAAGGGTTTGTAGGATTTTATGACTGAGAGACAGCTTGAAAAGTTGGAAAAGAATTTTGAGGGGGATGGTTTTTTGGGGCTGACTTCTAAAGAGGTTGAGGAACGCAAGAAAAAAGGATTAGCCAATACAGCGGTGGAAACACCGTCAAAAACGATTGGCGAGATTATTGCATCAAATATTTTTACATACTTTAACTTTGTTTTTCTGTTCATTGCGGCTTTGCTTATTGCGGTTCGTTCTTTCCGAGATTTAAGTTTTTTACCACTAATTGTTATTAATTCCCTGATCGGTATTTTACAAGAGCTTCGGGCGAAGCAGATTCTAGACAAGTTAACAGTCTTACATTCTCCAGAAGTCATGGTGGTGAGGGATGGTAAGGAAGTAAAAATCAAAATTCATGAGCTAGTGATGGACGATATTATGGTGATGGTTTCTGGAAATCAGATTCCAGCCGATGCGGTGGTGATTGGCGGTGAAGTGGCGGCGAATGAATCACTACTCACAGGTGAGTCGGATGACGTAATGAAGCGAGAGGGTAATGAATTGTTCTCTGGCAGTTTTATTGTCTATGGAAAATGTTTTGCGCGAGTAATTCGTGTCGGTAGTGAATCTTATGCGGCAAAACTAACCATGAAGGCGAAGGAGATTCGCGTGGGTGAACAGTCGGAGATTTTGAGATCGCTCAATAGTTTTGTGAAATTAGCTGGTATTGCAATTATTCCAATCGGCATCATTATGTTTGCACAACAATATTTTTTGCATAGTGCGACGGCAAAGATGAGTATTCAGGCGATGGTGGCAGCAATTATGGGGATGATTCCAGAGGGGCTGTTCTTATTAGCATCTGTAACTTTGGTGCTTTCGGCGGTGCGTTTGGCTCAGAAAAAAGTTCTTGTGCATGATATGAAATGCATTGAAACGTTGGCGCGAGTAGATGTTTTGTGTGTAGATAAAACTGGAACAATTACGACGGAAAAAATGAATGTCGAGAGGGTAGTTGAAATTTCGAAAAATTCTGCGGGATCCGATAGTCTGGATACGACTTCCCTGCTCGATTTTGTTAGTGGGTTTCAGGCTGAAGATAATGAAACGATTCGGGCAATAAAGCGATATTTTGCGAAGAACCATGAGAGTGAAGTGCAGGAGGAAGTGAGGAAGCAGATTGCGAAGACTTGTGGCAAGATGGATCGCGTTTTGGGATTTTCGTCAAAATATAAATATAGTGGCGTGCAGTTTAAGAATCATACATTTGTAATGGGCGCACCTGAATTTGTTTTACGTGACGATTTTTCAAAATATGCGGATAAATTTAGCAAGTTTACGGAAGACGGTTATCGAGTTTTGGTATTTGGTGAATATATGGGGAGATTGGATTCTGAAAAATCTGAGGTTGCGCTTTGTGAAAAGGTAGTGTCTTTGTTTGCGATAGTTTTATCGAATGAGATTCGAGAGACTGCGCCGGCGACCTTTACTTACTTTAAGGAACAGGGGGTTAAAATTAAGGTGATTTCTGGTGATAATGCGAGAACAGTCTCGGAGGTTGCAAAACAGGCTGGAGTGGAGGATGCAGAAAAATACATCGATATTTCTACTGTGAAAGATGCAAAAGAGTTTCGTGCGGCAGTTTTGAAATATACCGTATTTGGTCGCGTGAAGCCTGAAGAAAAATTGAAGATGGTGAAGATTTTGAAGTCGGCCGGGCATACTGTGGCGATGACTGGCGATGGCGTAAATGACGTCTTAGCCTTGAAAGAGGCGGACTGTTCGGTGGCGATGGCTTCAGGGTCGCAGGCGGCGGTGCAGGCTTCGCAACTGGTATTATTAGAATCGGATTTTGCGAGGATGCCACAAATTGTGAAGGAAGGACGCCAAGTGGTGAATAATCTGGAACGCTCTGGCTCCCTGTTTCTTGTAAAAAACATTTTTTCATTTATCGGGGCAATTTTATCGATTAGTTTTGGTATGATTTATCCATTAGTCCCAACACAGGTTTCGTTAGTTACAATGTTTACGATTGGCGTACCGAGTTTCTTCTTGGCACAAATCCCAAATCAGAATTTAATCAAGGGCAATTTTATTCTAAACGTTCTATCTAAGGCAACACCGGCGGCTATTACTAACGTGATTATTATTTGGCTCTTAGTATTAGTTTCACAAATTTTTCATATTGGACGAATGCAGCTTGGAATGCTTTGCGTGTTAGCTTGGGAGGTTGTTGGGATTATTTACCTATATCGAGTCTGTCGCCCGTTTGATAATATTTGGAAGAAACTCATCGTTGGCGGATGTAGTTTTGGTATGCTATTTTGTATGATTTTCTTGCAAGATTTGTTTGGAATTACTTTCGAGCTATCAGTCTTTGAGTGGGGGATTTTTGGCGTAACGGCTTGTATGGTTTTGCCGATTATGATTCTTTCTGAGCGAGCGCTAGCTTATCTTTATTTTCACTTCTTTATGGATGTGATTCAGAAGAAATTGATTGATAAAGATTAAATAGCTTTTTAATTTGAGCGGACTGCATAACAGAAGGGCTGGCTTTGAGGGCTGCCTTACTCATGGTCTTAATTAATTCAGGATTTTCAAAAACATAATCAAGAAGTTTAGCCATAGCGGCTGACGTACTGTCTTTGGCGCGGAGTCCACAGTGGTCTGGAATAACTTCATCCATTGCTGGGTCAGCGTAAATAACTGGAAGACCACAGGCAATAGCCTCAAGAATTGTCATGCCTTGGGTGTCAAATCCATAAGAATTAATAATTGAGAGGTGCTGGTCTTTTTCATATTGAAAAAGTTCTTCATGCGGGACTAGTCCAAGGAAGACGATTTTTGTATCAGTGAGATTTGCTTTTGCGAAGGCTTTGGCTTCTTGAAGTTGATTCCCATCACCGATAACTGTGAGTTGAATATTTTTATGGTATTTGGATTGTTCTATCGATTCGAGGAAAGGTAGGATGCGTTTTTCTTTAGAGACGCGAGAAGACCAAATAATTTTTAATGGATCATTTTGCTGTCGTTCGCGTATCTTAAAACTGTATTTTGCGAGTAGTTCATCGTCAATACCATTAGAAACTACATGTACAGTTTTTGCGACGTGGTAGTGCTCGAGGTTTTTGGTGAAGTGTTGAGAGGGAGAGATTACAATATCGGCAAGACTCGCTTGTCTTATCATTAATTCCCACATATTTCGATGGACTAAGGTTTTAATTAAATAGTTGTCTTTTTTAGGAAGTGTTATTTTTCTTTTTTGAATTGATTTTAGGCTTTTTTGGTGTAGGAAATTTAATAATGGAGCAACCAGATAGTTAAGTGGGGTTGGAATATTAGTGTAGATTGCGATATCTTCACGTCCATGCATGGTCTGCACTAATTTCAAGTGATACTTTTTGGCTAATTTGACCCCTGCAATACTACAACTAGCTTCGTAATGCACGTGAACTAAATCAAAAGAACTGGAAAAATTAGGGTAAAGCTCATTGATGTATTTTAGGATTTTCGTTGGGGATTTTGCGAGCGGCGCACCGTTGGGGTGTAGGTATTTGAATGTAGGGACCATTACGATATCTTGATCGGATTTTTTGCTTGAAGAGAGGCGAGACTGCTTATTCATAGAAATGCCTGGCTGTTGTTTTTTCCAGCCAGGACAAAAGATCGTAACGTGATGACCAAGTGATTCAAGCGCAGCTTTCTGAGCCTTAATGGAGGACGGAATGCCGCCAGGAATCTCGAGAAAGACATCAGTGAAGAAGGCGATGCGCATTACCAGCCGCCACCACCTCCGCCGCCGCCACCGCCGCCGGAGAAGCCACCAGAGAAGCCGGATCCACCGGAACTACCTGGAAGGGAGACGGAGCTTGAGATGCTGCTGTTTAGACTGTGGAAGCTAGAATTGGAAAATGCGTACCAGACTGGGAGGGTCATATCTTGTTCGTCGACGAGTTTGTAGTACTGATCGAGTGATTTAAGCCAAGATTTTTCCTGTCCAAAGATAATGGCATATGGAAGAAGAGTTTCGTAAAGTTTGACAATTCCCTCATTTGTCGTATCGGCGCCGTCGACGCTTTGGAGGAATTTGAGACGATCTGCTTCGGCCATCTTAATGTAGGTTTCGAGACCTGCTAGATAATTGGCGCGATCGAGACCTTGTTCGGTGTATTTCATGTATTTACTACCAAGAGACGGGACACAGGTAACCATGATGATATAGAGTGGTGCTGCAAAATAAATTGTACCGTGCAGTAGAAATTCGTTTTCAATAATTGCAACAGAGGCATATTCACCAAAGGTATTGATGAACCATTCCTGTCCAGAGAGTCCGAGAATAAGTAGAATGGTGGCGATAATGCATGGAACTGCAATACTGAGGACCTTTTTCCATTTTACATTAGCAAAATATTTGTATTCTGGTTCAAGGTCGCCACGATCACGGAGATTGGCCTCAATGCGCTCATCAAAACTCTTAAAGAGTGCAGTGATAGTAGCGGTAGCTTTATTGGACTTTAACTCAATAATCTGGTCTTTTTGTAATAGATCGAGTCCACCATTCATGACCTGGAGAAGGATTTTTTGGTCTTCAGTAAGGTTTTTTACGTCAAGCAGCTTAACTGCCCACTTTTCTTTACTAAATAATTTTTTCTTACCATCTTCCTGTTTGATAATCTCAATCTTTTTCTGGATAGCCATCTGGAGTACGGTTGCGACTTTAGGGTTCTGGGCTGGCTTAATGTAGAGATTGGCAGCCTCAGCGATAGTGTAACCTTTTAGCGGTGTGAATTCGGTGGCAGTAATAAGATTTTTGAAATAACGCTTTTTGGGTGCGATACGTTTTTTGTAGCGATTTACAAGGAAGAACCCGGTGCCAAGGAATAGAATAGTCATGCCGGCGACAGCAAAATAAGCGAGATAACTGATACGGCTTGGAGCTGGCTTGAAGGTGCCGTCAACGAAAGCAATAGCAAAAGTGAGACCCTCTTTTCGAGAGAGATTTTTAGCGCTGAAATTAAAACCGTCTTCGGTCTCGACTACATCACACTTCCCTTTTTCACCATAGGCGCCACTGTAGCAGACGTAAATATTGTAGAGACTTGAGATGAGTGATTCGTCAACATGGACATTGGCAGTAACGGAACCGAAAGGTTGATTCCAGGCATTACCGTTGGCATTCCAATAGACTTCTTGAACGGTTTTATCTTTATTATTTTTGTCGTCATTATTCTCTTTGGATTGCTCTTTGACGGTTGTTTCTGAATCTTCCTCGTCATCATCGGTCGTGTCTTTATTGCTTGATGTTTTTGTCAGATCAATAATATTAACGACATTTTCAAAATCATACTCGATGGTATAGGTTTGTTCACCATGGACGAAACTATCGGAATTTCCAATTTTTAGAGTAATTTTACCATCGGAATAATCCATGGTGTATGGTTCATCATTGCCGTTACGTTTGACTTTGGCTTCAAAGTTCGCAGGATTTTTGACAACGATATTTTTACCACCATTGCTAGTAACAGGGATAACACGTTTAATACCGTGATTCTGGTCGTGGTCTGGGAACTTGGCAACGAGGGTTTCCGTCACGTGCATTTTAGCAAGGTCATTTTCGCCTTTTGTAATATGATAATCACCGACAAAACTTTTGAAAGTAAAATTATCTGTAACATCGTATTCATTACGATGACGTCTTGCGCTTACTGGTAAAGGAGTAAGCACTAATGCGGAGACAATAGTGATAATTAATGTGAATTTAAGGATATTTTTTAGTTGCCGAATCATAAGGCTAGTATATCAGAGTTTTTCTATTTTGTCGGTATACTGTCGATGGCTTTTTTGATGATATTGATGGACGACTGAAGTTTTAGCTCCTCATCCTCGGAAAGTTCAGTGTCGAGACGGCGCACCACTCCGCGACGACCGACTACTGACGGAAAACCAAAAAAGGTGTCAGTATAGGCGTCATAGGTGGAAACTGGAAGAACACGACGTTCATCGTTAAAAATGCAGTTAACGATACTGGTAACACAGGCGCCAATACCATAATAGGTAGCGCCTTTTTTCTCAATGATCTTATAGGCAGCCAATTTGGTGTCTTCCTCAATTTTGTCGAGTTCTGATTTTTTTAGAAGTTTATTGATTGGCTGACTACCCACATTGGCGGTTGACCAGATTGCAAATTCGGAGTCGCCGTGTTCACCGACCTGATAGGCGTGAATTGATTTTGGCGAAACACTAAGTCTTTCGGCAAGATGGTAACGAAGCCTAGCAGAATCAAGAACAGTCCCAGAACCAATGATTTTATAGCTTGGGAAATTTGAATATTGCATGGCGAGATAACTCATAACATCAACTGGATTAGTAACGATGAGAAGAATTCCATGAAAATTGGCGGCAAGAAGTTGGTCAATGACATTGTGTAGGATTTTTGCATTGCGCGCAAGAAGCTCGATGCGAGTTTCGCCACCTTTTTTCTGTGCAGCGCCAGCGGTAAAAATAGCAATATCGGTGTCTCTAGCATCTTTTTCATAGCTTCCAGCGGAGATTTTTAGATAGGTTGGACTGACTGCGAGAGTGTCGCGAAGATCCATAGCTTCGCCCTCAGCATCGGCTTGATCGATATCAACAAGGACAAGTTCATTGACTGGGGTGCGTTGAGAAGCCAGAGAAAAACCGATACTTGCACCAACATTTCCTGTTCCAATAATCATAACTTTGTTTGACATAAGAGCTCCTCGCGATAATGTTTATGCTTTATTTTAGCATAGCGGTTTAATTTTTGCGATGGTCCCAGAAGATTGCACATTCGGCAGCATTTAGGAGATTTGTAGGATTCCAAAGTGCGAGCGTGGAAATTTTACAGGCTAAGGTACCGGACCAGAGGGTGAGTGGGGTGTAATTGGTTTGATTGATTGGGATAGTATATACAGTGCCTGCACTTGCGAGGATGATTTGATTTTGATGAAAAGTAAGAATTGTGCAAGGGTAGCTGAGGGTGAATTTATGAAGAATCTCGATGATTGGAAAAATTGGCATGGAGAGAAGGATCATTTTTGGATAAAGGGCTGCGCGAAAGACTTTTTGAAGCTGGACGAGACTGGCCATGAGAATGAGATTTTTACGTTCGAGTATGCCTTGAATGTCGGCAGAGATAAGGTCGACAGCATCGCGAGTGACTACGATAAGTTGGTTTTCATGAAGTTTTCTTAGAGTGTCGATAATAGCAATTTCAGTGATTGAGTTTTTGGAGAAATCGCCGGAGAAAAAGACAAGGTCGGAGTCAAGCGCAAAATTTTCGAGGGTAGATGACTTTGCGAAGGAACCTGAGCTAGTGGATTCGGCAAAATAGACAGAAGCAAAAGCCGGAAGTTTACCTTGTAGGGCGCTTGGTAATAATAAGTTGGCAGATTTAATTGGTAAACTGTTTAGAAATTCAGTATTTTTAATTTCCACCATACAATTTTCTAGATTCCCACCAATAACCGCGATGCGACCAGTTTTTTGTTCTGGGATATTCCAGAGGATTGAATCATCAACAATGTTATCTAGTTTTTTCCAGTAATCTGCTGCTTGCATAATTCCCTTTCTGGTTATTTTATGATTATTAATATTAATTTACTAAAATTCGAGAGTGATTGAGATCGGGCAATGGTCAGAGCCTAAAATCTCATTATGAATTTCGGCATCCACTAAGTGATCTTTTAGTCTTTCGGAAATGAAGAAATAATCGATGCGCCAACCAACATTATTCTCGCGAGCATGTCCCCAGTGTGACCACCAGGAGTATTTGACGGTATCTGGATGGAGAGTACGGAAGGTATCGAGAAAAGAGCTTTTAACGTAGTTTTCAATGCCAACCCGCTCTTCTTTAGTAAAACCGGCGTTATGAGTATTTTGTTTTGGTCTGGCGAGGTCAATTTCTTGATGAGAAACATTGAGATCGCCACAGAAAACTACTGGTTTTTTCTGTTCAAGGAAGGTTAGATATTTCAAAAATAGCGGGTCCCAGAGTTCGTGTCGAAGACCTAGGCGAGAGAGGTCATTTTTAGAATTTGGCGTATAGACTGTAACAAGAAAAAAGTGTTCAGTTTCGACAGTGGTAATGCGACCTTCGGAAAGTGGTGTGCCAAAAGTATCTTGATGAAGTTTTTCGATGAGTTGTTTAGTTTCTGCGGTATCGATGTTTTTAAGAAATGACTCCATGTTGATTTCTGTCTGCAGAATCTGTTGGTTATTTTTTGCAAAAATTGCGGTTCCAGAATAGCCTGCACGATCGGCGGAATTCCAGAATTCTTGATATTCAGCAAAATCTACTTCGACCTGATGTTTTTTAGCCTTTGTTTCCTGAAGGCAAAGAAAATCTGGTTGAGCTGAATCCAAAAGTTCTTGCAAAACACCTTTTTTGAGGACGGCGCGGATACCATTGACGTTCCAGGAGTACAGTGAATATTTCATATTGACCTCATTTATAGTTTTAGCTATGTCTAATATTTTTGACGCTCACGATCCAAGTCGCGATGTTTAATGTTAATTCTCTTGTCATATTTTTTCTTACCAGAGGCTAGTGCGATTTCTAATTTAATATGACGAGAACCACCGAAAAGCTTGGTTGGGACAATAGTGTTGCCTAGTATTTTGGATTTTTGCATTGAAATGATCTGCTTTTTGGTGGCAAGCAACTTGATATTTCTAGCGGTCTCAGCGCCGAGAGTCAGGTTATTTAGCCAGAGCTCGCCATCTTTTAAGGTGATAAAAGAGCCTTTGAGCTGTACGTGATGATCGCGAATTAGGCGGACTTCTGGGCCAGAGAGCACCATACCACAAATTATTTTGTCGCCAAGATTATAGTCAAAACTAGCGCGACGGTTGACGGCAACTTGACTAACTGGTTTTTTCTTGGCTTTATTCATATTGCTATTATAGCAGAAGTCATAGCCTGGATATTTGTGAATTTGATATAATAGAGATATGAGAATCGCGATTGCGTCGGACATTTATTACCCAATGACAAATGGAGTAGCTGTTTTTGCGCGAAATTTGGCGCGCGGGCTTGCACAGGCGGGACATGAAGTTATGGTGATTTCACCAAGCTTTAATGGTAAATTTCATATTGATACTGATGAAGAGACGGGGATAAAAACCGCATATTTAACGTCTCTGCGTTTTCCCTTTTATCCTGACCAAATTAATGAAGTACCTGAGAAGAAAGATTTTTTGGGTATTCCGATGCCGCGCTTGACTTATCGTTATGGAATTTGGTGGTCAGTGAATCCATACGCGGAGATTAAAAAGGTTTTGAGTGAATTCAAGCCGGATGTAATTCATTTGCAGACCGCCGAGACGATTGCGCTTGCGGTAATGCGTTACGTGAAGAAGTATAACGTGCCACTAGTTTCAACTGGACATGCTTATCCAGACAATATCACGGATCAGTTGGCGATTTTGAAGCCGAAATTGATTAAAAAAGCTTCTAATGCGATGATTCGAGCATATATGGCGAGTTTTTTGAAGCATTCTGAGTATGCGACTATGCCAACGGAAATGGCGATTGGTGATCTGATTCCTAAAAATCGTAAACATTTTAAGGTGACGGTTGAAGCTTTATCGAATGGGATTGATCTAAGCGAGTTTTATCCAAAACGACCGAATATTGAGGTGCTGAAGAAATATAATTTGGACAATAAAAGTCAGAAAATTTTATATATTGGGCGAGTTGATCCAGAAAAAAGCATTGATCTTGTGCTGAAGGCTTTTAAGGAGCTATTAGGCTTGTCAGATGTGCCAGCAAAGAAATTGGAGCTAGTGATTGTGGGGGACGGGATCGATTTGGCGAACTTAAAAGTGTTGGCAAACGAGCTTGGGATTGAAAAACAGACGAAGTTTCTTGGGCGAGTAATGCCGCCTGAGCTAATCGAAATTTACCGAACTGGTAAAATGTTTGTGACGGCATCAGAGACGGAGACTCAGGGCATTGTTTTGATTGAGGCTGCGGCGGTGGGATTACCTTTGGTTGCAGTTGACGCTGGGGCAGTTTCAGAGTTATGTCAGGACGGGAAAAATGGTGAACTTTGCCAACCAAGAGATGTGGATGGAATCGCGCGGGCGATGGCGAAAATTCTATTAGATACTGAGTTGGCAAAAAATTATAAGTTGGGTTCGATTGAGATTGCTAAGCGACATGATCTAAAGCGAACGATTGCTAGATTTGAAGAGATTTATGAGCAGGCAATAATTTTAAAAAATAGTGAAGAATCTTAAGTTTGGGTTCTGGTGGTGGGAGAAATTTTGTAAAAAGATTAGAAAGAAGAGAGATTGAGATGAATATTTGGCAGAGTCTACCAAAAGGATTTACAGTTTTAGCCCCGATGGAGGGGGTGACGGATGTAGTATTTCGTCAGGTGATTAACCGCGCTGGTAGACCAGATTTATTTTATACAGAATTTACGAATGTTACTTCTTTTGCGTCTGAAAAAGGCCGACATGATGCCTTGGAGCGCCTGTCAGTTTGTGCGACGGATGTACCAATTATTGCTCAGATTTGGGGAAGAAATCCTGAACATTTTGCAATTCTTGCGGCAGAGCTTGAAGAACTTGGTTTTCAGGGGCTTGATATTAATATGGGTTGCCCGGATCGTCACGTCAATAAGGCTGGAGGTGGGGCGGCGATGATTCGTACGCCAGAATTGGCGGTCGCCTGTATTCAAGAAGCGAAGAAGATGACGAAATTGCCAGTGTCGGTGAAGACAAGGCTTGGTTTTACATATGTAGACGAATTTCGCGATTGGCTGCCTTTAGTTTTGGCGCAAGATGTAGCAAATCTAACGATTCATTTAAGAACTCGTAAAGAAATGTCAAAAGTGCCAGCACATTTTGAGTTGATTCCTGAGATTCTGAAGATTCGTGATAATGTAGCACCAGGAACAAAATTGACAATTAATGGCGATATTCAGGATTTAAATCAGGTGAAGGAGTTGAGTTTGCAATATCCTGAGGTGGATGGATTTATGATCGGTCGTGGAGTTTTTGTGAATCCATTTTGTTTTACTGGACGAGTGCAGGAGGCGCGAGGCGGGGATGTCTCTGTGCGGGAGTTAATGGAATTATTTAAGTTTCACCTAGATCGATACGACGAAAGGAGCGAGGATTTATTATCGCAAGGATCTCGCTATACCTATGAACCATTAAAAAGAATGTTTAAGTTATATGTGAATTCTTTTGGTGGCGCTTCGGATCTACGAGTAAAACTGATGGATTGTAAAAATACTGGCGAATTGCGTACAGTGATCGATGAGTTTTTGGAAACGATTTAGTATATTTTGAATGATTCCCTTACGGTAATGTAAAGAATAAAATCAAAAAAGAGACCTGAGGTCTCTTTTAGGACTTATGCAAGACGGAGGTGCCAAGAGAGATCTGTGGCATTGAACGACAATTGATAATTGTTGCGTCCTGCAATAACGTCGAAGATGTGGATGGCGGTGTTGCCAATGAAGCGAATATGGGTTTGAAGAAGTTCTGAAACCTCAAATTCCTCACCACTACGGGTCTTAAAGTTGAGAGGCTGACAAGGGGTCATTTCATACCCGAAGAGAGCCATGACTTCGACGCGTTCCTGATTATTGTTAATATTATTTTTCATAAGTAACTCCTTTAAAACTATTTTTGGGAGTCATTTATGCGAGCCTGATTTATTGGCTCCTGGCTAAAAGTATAAATGACGATACTTAAAGCTTTTGAATTTTCTCATTGCCAGGGACCGAAGTATGGCAAGATAGTTATATTATAATGCAAGTGTTTAAAATAGCAAAATAAAAAAAGTGGGGAGTCTGGTTAGGACTCCCCGGTGTTGAGGCTACTGGAAAATGGAAGCTCACTGGTGTGAGAAAACAACAAAGGGGAAAACTTTGGAAGTTTAGCCAGTGATAACCTTGTCTTTACCAGTTCGAACGGTGCCAACCCTGGTCTTCGGCGCTCTTGATAATCATATCCTTTTCTTCCGGACTTACGTCCGGAAAACGCTCAGGATGGTTAACGAGTGCGTCTGCCATGGTCT
This sequence comes from uncultured Candidatus Saccharibacteria bacterium, assembly GCA_916049555.1. GTDB lineage: Bacteria > Patescibacteriota > Saccharimonadia > Saccharimonadales > Saccharimonadaceae > Nanosyncoccus. The sequence goes on from CAJZIB010000013.1 coordinate 12,050, forward strand.
GATAGCTATCATAGACACTGTCGTAACTGTTTTTAGTAACACAGTCTGTGAAGACATGTCTCATACAATTCACCCCCTTTCTGTATGAAATTTTTTGCTTCTCTAGCTGTTCTAACTGTCATTGAAGACCTGTCTCATACAATTCACCCCCTTTCTGTATGAAATTTTTTGCTTCTCTAGCTGTTCTAGCTGTTTAGCCTCTAAAAGTGCATCGGACTCACCCCTTTCTAATATACCGACGGTATGATTTTCAGACGTTTATGGGTAAATATAAACGCTTGGCAGCAGTTATCTATGTTCCCAAACGTCTGTGACACTATAATAACATAAATATATACTATGTCAACTATTTATTTTGGTAACGGTCGACAAGTAATTTACAGAATTCTTTAATGTCACTAAGTTTTGGTTCTTCTAAATTAATAGCGTTAGTTGGTGAGTCAGAGTCTAAGAAATCAAGTGAGGTGATTTGGTAATAAACAGCATGGATGAGCTCCTCGAAGGTTACTGGCATATTTGCAACTACATCTTCGGTCAGCTCAATACTGTGTATCTTCCCTGTTTCACTATCAATAGTCTCACGACGATTAGGGGCGGTGAAAAGTAGGTTCATTGAACGAACGGTGTAGTCATGATACGTCTTTGAGAGTTTAAGGAGCATGCGATAGAACAAGAGCTGGAATTGATAAATGAAGAGTGATTCCTTATTTTGCCAGGTATCCTTATCTGAGATAGTGCTGGTTTTGAAGTCATAGAGGTCAATAATTTTATGTTCTTCATCAATATTGATATGGTCGATCTTACCGGTAACCGGGATGCCTTCAAAATTGAGTTTCTCTTTACTAAAATCAACTTCAGCCTTGGCTCCTGGGGCACGAAGAATGTGCTCAAAGGCGTCAATAGCAAGTGGTAGTTCGTCTTTGCCGCGTTCGATTAGGGTCTCAATGTCTTCTTCGAGTAGATCCTGGTCTTTTGCTTCATTGAGATAAAAATCGATGGCCTCTTCTTTGGTGATATTATTGTTGGTAATCTCTTCAAAGACGTGGTGGATCAGGTTTCCATAAACTAAACTAATCGAGTCTGAGGTATCTTGTGGAGCATGAAGAATGCTCTGCTGATAAAAGGCGAGCGGGCCACTGTAAGTGAGACGGATAAATGACGAGATATGGGAAGTAGATAGGCGAAAATCTCGTACTTTTTCAAGAAGAATTGGCTTTAATTTTTCAGACGGATTGAGTAATTTTATTAACCAGGTGCGACGAATCGCCGAGGCTTTTTCAGCGTCAGTAAGTTGGTCATTGTGTTCGGAAACTCGCCCATTTGGAATAAATGGAGAGCTTAGGTAATCTCCAGCTTCGTTTTGAATAACTTTTTCGTCTAGGAATGAGAGTGGTTTAGATTCTTTGCCAGCTTCGTCGGCGTATTTTGAACTTGTGATGGTGAGAGTCTTGGCCGCCCTAGTAATAGCTACGAAGAGCAGGCGTTTTTTACCATCAGGTGTATTACGAGATTCACCGATAAAGTCGAGATTAAGAGGCAACGGAATACTAGGTGGACGGTTTGTACTATCCCAGCCCGATTGATTGGCACTAATAAGGAAAACATGTTTAAATTCTAGACCTTTAGATTTGTGCGCCGTCATTAAGCTAACGGAATCGTCAGAGTCTTTATAAAAAGTTTGTTCAGTAATTGGGGTATTGGTTTCAGTGAAGTCGTTGAGTAACTGGATTAAGTCGTGAAGGCGGAGTTTACTTTTTTCTGTACGAGAGAGTATGGCGTTTCGCAAGAGATTAAGTCGATTATAGAGGTCAAAAGTAGCTTTTGAGTATAGATCTTTGGTGTAGAAACTAAGAAATGGTGAGGTAAAGGAGGTATTTTGGTTGTTGATTTTTAGTTCGATTGGAGTAACACCTGTGAGGATATCAAGGAAAAATTCAAGTGGAAGAGAAAAAGATTTTTTGGCAAGTTCCGAGAAAAAGGCGGCAAGATTAGCATAGAGTGGATTATCGTGATAGGATTGAAGAATTTCCAGTGCGGTGCGTTTGTTGCGTTCAATGGATTGGATAGACATAATCATGTCATCACTAGGAATATTCCAAAAGTCAAAAGATAGGATTTCAGGAAGCATGAAGGCTGGGTTTTCTCCTTCGGCGAGCATGGCGATAAATCTACAGAGTGTCGTTAGCTCATAAATTTGCTGATTTTCTAAAATATTTTCGGTACGTTCGTAGGAAATATTAATTTCAGGATATTTTCTGAGATATGGAATAAGTGGAGTGGCTAATGCGTGTTTTGGGAAAAGGATACCAATATCAGATGGTTTGGCGCCAGCCTGGATGAGTTGATGGACTCTTTTTGCAACCCAGTAATATTCGGCATCTTGATTTATAAATTGATGTCTCTCAATAAAACTTTTTTGAGTAAAATTGTTATTCAGAGATTTAGAATCTGTAGCATCTTCTGCTGAGTAAATATTTTGTTCAAAGGTTGAATCTTCGGGGGAAGCTTTAAGAATTTCATTATTCCTAATTGCGATCAATTCTTTTTTCAGCTCTGTGGTAATGGCATTTTCGACATTTAAACTACGTTGCATAGTTTCGTTTTTAATAAAGCTTTCTTCCAGCTGATCTGCAATTTTGCGCGAGAATTGAAGGATTTCAGTAGTTGAGCGATAATTATCAGTGAGGACAATAACTTTTGCATTAAAATGGTTTTTAAAATGAATTAGACTTGATGCGCGGGCGCCTTGGAATTCGTAGATCGATTGATCATCATCGCCTACTGCCATAACTGCAGGCGATTCTTGCTCGTCTGCAATGAGCTCTAGCAGACGGGTCTGTGATGGGTTGGTATCCTGGTATTCATCTACCATGATATAGAGGTAATTTTGAGCGATTTTACGTCGAAAATCTATATCTTGTTCAAGAAAATTGATTGGAGCTTCAATCATATCATTAAAATCATAGAGATCATGCTCAGTCAAATAATTTTGATAGGATTCGTATAATTCGGCTATTTCGCTGAGGCGCAGATCGGAAGAGCGTCGTGTAGGGAAAGAGTGTTCA
>CAJZIB010000014.1 GCA_916049555.1 uncultured Candidatus Saccharibacteria bacterium
TTTCCCTACACGACGCTCTTCCGATCTCTTATATACGGGGCATAATTTAAATTAGGGTCTTTGTCGCACATTGAGAGGAGAGAAAACATGAAAAAGTTGAATCGGGTGGCAGTTGTGCATGACCTGAGGTTGGCGAATATGGTGACGCATCTAGCACCACATCAGGCAGATGAAGTTTTTGTGATTGCAATACTGTCTTTCTTGGGTGAAGTTAGAGTTTTAAGAACCGACGATGCGGAGACGATTGCAAATGCGACTCGATTGAGACGCGAGATTCGGATTTATGATATAAGAGATAAATATGGTTTATCGGCAAAAAAGATCTGGCGAGAAAATGGTTCGAAGATTTTGCTTAAATTTGAATGCCCAGCTGAGTGGGTGGACGAAGCGATTTTAGTTGTAAAAAACGAATTGCTTTCTGAGATTCAGGATCGTTCTAAAAATGATATCATGAATAACCAATCGGATTCAGCTATAAAAAAGGTTAGTTCCGCATTTGATAAAAACAGTAAAGATACATCTATTTCGACAATGATTGACCTGTTTAATCCGAACTGGGATGAGAAACAGGATGTGGATGAAGCGTTTTTGAAGGCGGTGAAGTTTGCACAAGAGATTTTGTCTAGAAAAATTAAGCGGACAGTAGCGATCTTTAAGGCGAAAACTAAAATTAGCGAGCTAATTGGGCTTTGTGAGGGGAGAATCTTAGTGATGCCGGAGTTTATCGGCGGTAACTGGATTGTTAACGTTTTAAGTGACCCGAATCCGAAGGCGGCTCAGTTTTATTTTGGAGTATATCCCGGTCTTTTTGGTGAGTGGATGGCGCAGGCAATCCCGCCGGCACGGGATCGGATGCGAAATAAGAAAAAACCGTTTCCGAAAGCGTGGTGGGGGCTTTCTGGCCAGAAGCTGATGAAGATTACTGGAGTCGAGACTGCAATCTTCTGTCATCCTCACGGTTATATTGCTGGTGCAAAGACACGAGAGGATGCGATTCGCTTGGCCAATCTTGCGATCGGCGAGTCGTAAGGGCAGTTGACTTAATGCGCTTAACCTTGTGGTTTTCTTTTCTTATAGCTGGAGCTAGTCTCCAGCTATTTTTTATTTTTACTATTTTTAATTTTTATTATTTTAATTTATTACTATTTTTATTTTTAGAGCTTTGAAGTCTGCTGGAGATCTATTGAATCCCGGACCAGTTCAAGAACGCGGCGTTCGCGGTCGACAATTCCCTGGTCGAAAGGACCAAGGTTGATATTTGGATCTGAATTGGCGGCGATTGCCTCGTCGAGTGTAATAAATTTAAGAATAAAATCAGCTGCTTTTTCAGAATCGTCGAGATGTTGCTCCTGAATTTCACCAGTGGTCTGACAAAGATAATAGTAATTTTCTTGGATAAGAATAGTATCTTTAAATTTGCCACTACCCTGAATTCTTAAGACTTCACCAAATTCTTGAACGGATTCTGGGATGAGAGTCATGCCAGTCTCTTCGTTGATTTCGCGAGCGAGAGCGGTGAGGTGATCTTCACCTGGTTCGATGCCGCCGCCCGGGAATTTATAAATGTGGAATTTCTGACTATAAATTAAGGCGATTTCATGGTTTTTGTTAAGAATAATACCACGCACGGATGGGCGATAGAATTTCTTCCAGGCTGGATCATAATCTTTGGAGTCGATCGTAAAAAGCTGCTTCATGGCATAAGTTTAACATAAAAATCCCGCCAGCTGGGGCGGGACATGGGATTACCGTTTGACTTTTTGGGGCTTCTGGCCTTTCTTGGCAATGCTTAAGACAATGATGATGTTTTCGATAGTGTCTTTGACGAGAGAAGTCTTAAATTTCGGGTGTCTCGGGTTGATGTGAAGCTCAATAAAGCCATCCTCGGCCTTGTTTAGACACATGCAGCCATTTGAACAAGCCCCCACCAATCTAGCATAATTTGCCCTTTCTTTTTTGTCGGAAATCCTAATGTGCTTATTGGACTTTAGTTTGAGAATTCGAACCTCATCTTCGATAATTTGATGAGTAATCTCGAGATCCTCTTGATTGAACATTGCGTTCGTTTCTTCAAGATAGCGAATGAGCTTCTTGGTTGACATAATACCCCCTTTTTATGTTTGGTCTCCAATATGTTAGATTTATTGTAGCACAGGGGTGGCGAGTTGTAAAATATTATATTTTATGGTATAATAGTAGTTATGCTGGAATAGGCCAGCAGATGACGTTCTTTATCAATTTGGAAAGGTAGGACAGTGATGGGACGAATCTCGAAACTTGATGCAATGAAGTCAGAAATTGATACGATGCAGGTAAGATGTGACAAATTGAAGGTTCGTAAGAGTGATCTGAACCGAAGCAAGAAGACTTTATGGTACGAGCGCAAGGAGGCGCAGATAAATGTACGGATTTGTGAATCGGCATTAAAGTCAGTTCGTGAAGACTATGATGATGCAGTTCTGAGAATGAATCGTGAAAAGAAATTTTATGATGAAATCATCCTCGAGTCTGAGGAAGTTTTGCGTAGATTTGAGGAAATTAAATCAGCTTGCGCAGAACGCCAGAAAGAGTTAACCGAAAAAGTCAACGAAGAAACTCAAATGATGGAAGATTGCTTTCAGAAGGCCAGGGCCTTGAAGTCTGCCGGTGAAGATCCTTTCGATGATTTCGAAGGGGGCGAAGACGGTGAAGACGGAGATTCTGAAGCGCCTAGTCACAGTGAAAATGAATTAACCGCGCGGGAATATTTTAAGCAGGCTTATAATTGTCGGTACAATATCAACGACTATAAGCGTGAAATGCGGCGAATTTCTCAAGAACTCTCTGATGCGGAAGCTAGCAAGAGAGAGCGTATGCCGCGAGTGGGGACTTTTGATTACTCACTGGCGTGCGGACTGGTTGAGTCGACGGAAAAACAGATGAAAGTCATGGAAGAGAGCTTGCGGAAGGCGCAGGCCAAAGAGCAGGAAGCTGACGCAAATTACAGAGAAGCCGTGTCGGATTTTAAGAAGTGCGATGACGAATTAGGACAGCTCTATAAGGACCTAAGTGAAAAGCGAGAGCTTCTGTACACGGAGAGAAAGAAAGACGCGCTGAAGAAAGCTGGAATGAGCTTGAAGCTTTTGAAAGAGGTGAAGGTCTCCATCAAGCCGGATGGTGTCACGCATATTTATTATGGCGGACAGGAGTGCAGCGACGGTCAGGACCACGGACATATCATAATTGACGAATATGGCCAGAAAATTTATGACCGGAAGCCGACGGAACCGAACGGAAGCTATACTCTGGCTAAGGCATGATTTTGTAACTCATTGTATATCTTTTCAACTAACACTGGGATGAACTTCCCAGTGTTTTTTATTGCCAAAACGCTTATTTTATGGTATAATATATATGTTGACTAGGCTTTTTGCCGTGGATGTACATTTACACTTTGAAAGGTTGGTACGAGATGAACAGAACCTATGAACTATTGAGACAGGAACATCAGTTGTTTTTGCGCACTGTTGAGGCTTTGGATTGCTATAAGCAGGCATATCAGACTTTTGAGCGGTCGGAACGGATCACTCGCGTGATGTCTTTATGGAGCTTGACGCTTCAGGAGCGCATGGATATGAAGTATTTTGAGCGTCAGTATGCTTACATGGCACGTGATGAGGCGCAGAGGCAGATTGATCTGTTTCGTTTTGCAAATGATCTTTGTATTCGAGATATTCTAGAGGAGATTATCATTTGTGAAGAGAAAATAGGCATCCTTTTTCCGGAATCCAATACTTTGCAACATGCATATTGGGCCAAGAAGGAAAGAAAAAAGAAGGCGCAGCTAAAGTCTAAATATAGGATTTTGTCGAGTTTTAGAGATGAATCCTCAATTGCTGGCTTTGGGTCTCTGGATGAAATCTCGGACACTGAATTGGCATCGAAAGAAGCTTTAGAAAGTGATACGAGCCAAGATTCTAGGAAAACTCAGATCGAGCCGTATTTGTCGAAGTCGTTTACTGGTTGTATTTACAGAGATCGCAAGAAAAATGCGATTTTAGCGAAACAGAGACACGCCACATTGTATCACGATGTGATGAAAGATCTGACTCCAGCAAAAACTCGAAGAATCGAGAGGCAGTTTATCCAGATCGAGAAGCTTTATAAGAAGTCGAGTAGACGAGCAGCAGCCGCGATACGCGGTTACTATAAATATAAGAGTCTCGTGTATGAAGCTTTTGTGAAGTTTTTTACTCTGTATTTGCAGCATAAGTCCGTCAGTCAGGAACTTGATCGTTTGTTGACGACACAAGAATATCAGATGGCAGCGCAACAATATTTGCGGTTGTATTTTTGAAAGGGGGCAGAATTATGAAGCAAAAATGGGAAGCTTGCCAGCAGGACGAGAAGAAGGCATTTACGGCCAAGCAGGCAGCTTATGTAAAATACGTGGAAGCGCGGGATCTGGTTAATCAGAAAGATGCCGAGCTGAAGAAAATTAAACAGGATATTCAGCGCCTCAATTACGACGTTAAAGTCGCAAAGGCCGGAGATAAAATCGAGGTTGATGGTATCTGGGATGAGACTCAGCGTAAACGCGATAAAATGTATTCCGAGATTCATGACATGCTGAAGAAGCGTAAAAATATCGAGGAAAAGATCAAAAAGAATCAGAAGAAAGAGCATGAGAAGCGCAAGCGTGGCAGAATCTCCCAGGCGGATGAATATGCTGTTGAAGTACAGAAATTGGAGATTAGTCGTGATGAATTGACGGTACTGATTGATCCAAAAATAGCAGAGCGCAATCAGTTATTCGTTGATACAAAGAAACAGACTGCAGATGGTGGTCCGACGCTGAAGAAAGCAGTTGCCGCATTGGAGGCAGCAAAGGCCCAGGCTGCGGAATTGAGTCAGGAGCTTAATGGGCTTCGAGAGAAGCGTAATGCTTTTCATGATGAATTCGAGAGACTGCGGAAAGTTTATGAAGAGATCAAGAGCAGATATACCTGGCCAACCTGAAAAAGTAAAAGCCGACATTGCTGTCGGCTTTTTTAATGGAGATGATGAGTTTGAATTAAAGATAGATAGAATCTTTGAATTCAGGCTCGAGATAGAAACCAGGCTCAGGATTGAGCGTGCTGAGTTTTCTGTAGGCGGCGATCATGGAACGGAAGCGGGCGGATACTGAATTTGAATAGACGTAATATAATTTCCCGTCCTTCGTCTCAACTTCGAGCAAGTTGTCGAAGTAGCTATTGTAGCTGCTGCGCTTGATGACGCGAATCTTGGTGACCATTTCCTTTGAGGTGTGCGGTGTTTCAGAGGTACTGTGTTCGTCTCTGGTGAACCATCCAAGATAACAATCACCATTCAGGGTGATCATGTTCCTCTCGTCATCGTACCAGAAATCCGCAAACTGCTGTGCGACTCTCGATCGATTGGCGGTCTTGTCGTTCTGGTTGCTTTTTAGGAAGAGTAGGCACCAACGCTTTTTCGTGTTGGCCTCTCTGATCTGTTCAGTTCTCCCCATTTTTTTGAAATCCTTCATTCTCCCCCTCCTTGGGTGTGGTTGATCCATCTTAGATATAGACCGGTCTCTGATGCTTACTGGAAAGATAATAGTACCTTTCTTTGTTAAGCTCGCTGCATGCCAGGGTGTCTTCAATCATCTGTCGCATACCAGCAGTGCACTGATTCTTACTGATGTAGTATTCATCACCCTGGCTGTCAATAAGACAAAAGAGATCCGCTTCGGTTTTTCCGCGTTCGTTGTGTTTGACGCGTTTGATCAGCTTCAAGGGTGCAGAGGTGTGCTCAGCTCCCATGACCCCGATAGTTGCGGCGAGAGTTGAAGTGCCATTAATGACACATCTGCCACAAATTGGCAGACCTTTTTTCTGTTCCTCCCGCTTTTTCTGATTTTTTCTTTCACCCTTCTCATTCTTCCAGAAGTCGGCGATACCTAACATAACTTCTAGGCGTGTGCCGGGATGCTCTTTCTCTGTTTTGTTAAAAAAGAGCAGAGTCCATCTTTCGAGACGGATTTTACGGCAACGCCGAACTTTCTGTGTGATGCTTTCCATGGTTCCCCCTCCTTGGGCGTGGAAAAAGAGATACCCCCAGCAAGCGCTGGGGCCTGGTTTACAGGTACTGATCAGCGTTAGTGTCGCTTCTGATTTCTTTCGGAAGGTAATAGTGCTTGAAACTACTAAGCTTGCGCGCCTTGGCGTCTAAAAGCAGCCGAGACATATCCGGCAAGCACTGATCCCCGTGGACGTAATAACTGTTTCCATGCGAATCTGTGAAGCGGAAAAGGTTGGCTTCGGTTTTTCCGCACTCATTCTTGTCGACGCGCTCGATAGACTTCAGAATACCGGACGTATTCTTGCCGCCATTTTGCATGAAGGCAAATCTGTCTTCAAATCCGTAAATAGGACTGAATGCAGCCTTACCATAGATGCGGCATTCCCCCCTGATGCTCATCGACTTCGGCGCCTTCTTGTCATACCAGAAACCTGCGATTTCTCGCATAACATCCAGACGAGTGCCAGGATGTTTACGCTCAACTTTGGCGTAAAATAACAGAATCCATCCCTCAAGACGGACTTTGCGACGACGCTGAGTTCCCTGTGTAGCACTTTCCATGATTCCCCCTCCTTGGGTGTGGAAGCTTAGCTTCCGTGGTTGAAAACCCTAGTTGAAAACTCCTACAAGTTACACTGAAAATAAACTAATCATCTCCTTTCAAGGTGCATTTTGTCTTTTAAAAAACAAGACTGGTCTATTATACCATAAAAGTTAATGTTGTCAAAAGAAAACCCCGACGAGTGCCGGGGTAAAATAGCTAGATACGTTCAACCATCTGATAGATTTCGTCGGCATGTTCATCGGAGTAGAAGAAAAATTCGGAGCCGTTAATGGTGGTGGCGCAATAGAGATTGTGCTGTGGCGAGGCGGGTCCTGGCTGACACTGGAGTTTCTCTCTGATTTTTTGATCGACGCGGTCAATAAAACGGATTTCCATGGTGGAGACTTCTTTTCCTTCTAAGGCTTCGTTGCCCTTATAAATGATGCCTTTGAGGACACATTTACCGGGGACGCGCAGACGATTGCTAGATTTTTGGCTCAGAAAAGAGTCGAAGGAATCAGCAACAATCTGGCGATTGAGATTGCCATGCTTATTCAGGAAACAGAAACCCCAGTTTTTCAACATATTACACTGTCTCATCTGACTCCTCCTTTGTAGACTGGTTAATTGGCGGCTGAAATCACGAATTGCATCTGAAAATCACGAAAGGCATTTACGATCTTAGGGGTGAACTTGAAGGTACTGATTGATTTGAAGGTATAAGCTAATCTTGTAAGGTACACGTTTTGCGCACGAGTAATACTCTGTCCTGATTATGACATAACCAGTATAGAAAAGCAATCGGTGGCGGGTTACTTGGATTTTAGAATGCAAAAAGCCCCGGCTGGCTGCCGGGGACTTTTGAAAGGTGGTTGCGCAAGAGTTAAAATATATTTATCTTTTTTCCGTCGATGAGATTCAATGTCGGGCGATAAATAGTATATTGGCGTCTGCGCAGTTCAACCTGCTTAGCGGAGGGTATACAGCTAGAATATATTGAACGTCTAGTTGACAACCTTTTTAGCATTGATGCTGCTTCCGTTGACCAGCATTCGAAGTAAAAATAGTATTTTTCCTTGGTGCTGGTGTGGATGCGAACGAGGCCGCTGCCGTATGCGAGTAAAACCTTTTCAAACCTTACGATATTGCTCAGCGTGATGGGCTTTGCCTCCTTTCTCTTTGAATCAGACAAGATGAGCTTGCCAGTGAAGCAGAACGGAGTGGCTATCTCGACGCTGCCCTCTTCGTCACTGTCGTCAAAAAAGGCGACAAAGGCTTTGAGGGAGTCCTCAAAATACTTGGCATCTTTTCCGGGTGCGGGGATGATGTCCCAGTTCTCGATTCTGGGAAGATAAGTCGGCTCTTTGGAGTCACCAAGAAATTTTGCCGGTCTGGACTGCGATACTAGAGACTTACTCATGTTTATTCCTCTTTCTTGATTGAAAATGAAAATGAACAGTTACGCTCAGGTAAAACCGAAACCTCCTTTCTGGTAATGTGCACGCAAAAGAATTTGTTATGTTGCCGATATGTCGAGCACAAAACTTATAGTTTTGCGAGTGGTTGAGTGAAACTCAATGTTCTATTTATACCATAAATGGAATAAAAAGTCAATCAAAACGTTAAGGTCCTGGATCTTTGCAACAAAAAGCCTCCGACGAGCGGAGGCTTTGGTATACGGTAAGAACTGGTTATTTTAGGTGCCCGAGAAATTCTTGTTTTGCAGATAGGTGTTTTTTGACTTCATCGGAAACATGTGTAGCAAAAACTCTAGTGGTGTTTAGATTGGTGAAACCGGCTGATTTAAAGGCGTTTATCTTATCGGGGTTGTTAGTTGCAATATTGAGAGACATAGACGTTTCTACACCCAGAACTTTTAGGCATCCAACCGCGCCATGGTATGTGCGGCGATCAATATTGTTTAGTCCTGATACAGTTTTTGCACTCTCAATCGTATTTAAGTTATTATAATATTGTTCGTCGAGAGTCTTTAGCTTAAAATCAATACCCATGCCGCGACCATCCTGACTTGGTATGTGAATTATAAAGCCAACTCCATTCTCTAGGGCCGTATTTACCGCAATCTGTAATTGCTCGTGACAATCGCAGGTACGGTCACCAAAAACCATGCCAGTAAGACATCCAGAGTCAATACGGATTACTATGTCCTTATCGGAAGTTATTTCTTGTAAAGATGGCATCTTGCTGTCATTAAGAGGCCCTATATAAAGAACATAATAATCACGCCATTCATCATTTACTTGAATATGATATAGACGCCCAGTCTTGGTTTTGTCCTCATCTGATAATTCAAGGGTTCCTGCTGACACAATAGTATATGTTAATGGTAAGCTATTTTGTGTGATTGGAGTTTCGATATATTTAATGGTCATATTGGATCTGATTTTAATATAGAAAATCTGTTTCTTCAACGGCTCATAATATAAAAAAGCCCCCGGCGAGCGGAGGCTTTGAGGATTGGAGCATGGGTTACAGGTATGAGTATGAGTTACAGATGTCCTTTGTGTTTTCATACTGAGATGTAAGTATGAATTAGAGGTACTCTTTGTGCTTCATGCCGGGATGCAGATATTAGCCGGTTATGGTCTCGATTTCTCCATGCATTGTGATGTCACTGAGTAAGCATCCCGTTTTGTCGGTACATTCCTTGGCATAGATACGGTACTTTTTGCCATTCCTAGTGGTAATGAGCAGCGGAGATGACCAATTGTAGTTGCCACTTACATCTTTGACACGGGTAATTGAAGCAATATTGTCAATGTCGATGGAAAAGCCCTGAATGTGTCCGTTGTAACCATGGATGGTGCCAGTGATCTTAAGTTGTCCGCTCGTGATGATTCGGTATGTGTTCTCGGAAATCTGTTCATGAATCGGATCTTTGGTATCTTGGTTGAAAATTACCTCTTCAACTTCGGATTTGCTCCAAATGTCATGAAAGGCTTTGACTGCCTTCTGGCATGTCATCGGGAAAATTAGTTCCCAATTCTGAATTAACGGTTGATGTGTTCTGACAGTGCGAATAAACATGTTCCCTCCAAGTTTGATAGGTGTTCTAGAAATGCAAATCTATTTAGTATAAAGATCGACCCTCTAGATTTAGTCCCACAGGTTGCCAGTGAGGTTCTACCTCTATCCTCCTTTCCTCATAAGGTGCAAAAACTCTATATTTATAACATATATGCTTTAAAAAGTCAAAGATACTCGATATTGACATAAACAGAATTATATATTATAATAAAAGATGCTATTTGTTTCAGATGTTGAATGTTGATGCAAAAGGGTACCTTAGAAAGGGGGAGCTGTGATGAATAGTTTTCGTAAGGATGTGACGCCGAGAAAGAAGAGAAGTTCTGGCGGTAGCCTGGGGCAGAAGCTTATGATTGAAGGCACTGCTAATCTGAATAACTTTGTTTATAATTGGAATTGTAGACATAATGAACTGAAGTTTGATTTGCGTGACAATGCAATGATTGGTCGGCCGGTACAGATTGATGTACGGTTTACGCCCTCGAAGTTTATGGAGCTGTGTGATGCAGTGAACTTTGAGAGATTTCGTGAGTATATTGAGATACATTCACATCAGACTTTGTTTGTGACAGATGATGAACGTTTGTTTGAGAATGGTATTATCGAGATCAAAGTGGCAACACTCGCAAGTAACTACCGTAATGATACGGTGTATGGAATTTTGGACTGGATTAGTTCGAAATTCTTCACAATAGAACACGAAGAGACAAAGGAGGAATAATGGAAGCTACAGATTTCACAGTTTTAATGGAGTTGATGACCTTGACAGAGCTGGTTGATTTATCGGATCTGGAAGGGCTCGTCGAACTCATGGCTGGAAACAGCCAAACCACGGGGCAGGTAGCTTAGAAAGGCGCCTTGTCGCAGGGCTCGTCGAAAGACGGGCCTTATTTTGTGTGATATAATGCGACTAGATACAGATTGGAGGTTGTTTTTGTGGGAAATAAAAATAAATTGACACATTATGAAAGAATGGAGAGGACGCTCGAGAGCCTGACGCCAAGGCCGGAGACGTTTAATTCGGTGTATAAGCCTGAAGAAATTCGCGCGGATCTTAGGATGGTGAAAGCTGAGAAAAGTACGCCGGAATTTCGTAAGGGTGAGGAGCGGAGTGACGCGAAAATTTTAGAGGTGACTTTCACCTCAATGGTGGAGACGGGTGACTGGTTCTCTGAGGTTGATCGATTTGCTGAGGATGAAAAATATGGGGCCCTAATAACTTTTCCAACTTCAGAGGTAGATGATATGTTTAATCATATTGATGTGATTGGGATGATCCAGAATAAGACGACGGGAGGTGAAGTGGTGCCATTTGCAGTGGATATGACTTATAACACAACACAGGAGAAGTTGCAGAAGAAATTTTCTTGGGCGCATGAATATGGGAATAGTACAAGTCGTGATAATGCGGCAATATCGGAATTTGGTGCAGTGGAGGTAAAGCGTCGTGCGAATGGTGAAGAATATGTGCGAATTTATCCGACACCTTCAGCACAAAGAGACGGTTTGAAGATTCCGGGTTTTGCTTCAGCGAAATATTTCGAGGATATGAATGATCCTTGGCATCCGATTCATAAGAAGGGGCGGATTCCTGTGATGCCACGTTTTGTGATTGGGTATTCGGCTGATCTTGCGGACGTGCTGGCAAAGGGGAGTCCAGCGACTGAGATTAAGGAAAAATATGGGGAGCAGGAGTATTTGAGGCGTCGAAGAGATTATTTGATGGCGGAAAAGCGAGCGAAGTGGTGTACATTGATGGAATGTGCAGAGCAGGCGAAGCAGATTGCGGCGATGGTGGACCGTTTGCCGGAGTCGATGGTGGAAAATATGGACAAAAAAGAGCTGGCAGAGGCGAAGAAGCAGATTGCAGCGATGAAAGAATATTTTTCTGGGGCACTAGAGATGGCGGAAAGTAAAGCGAAGACTAATGAGCATGAACGGGAGGCGATGCTTTATGCTCAGGGAGATAAGGTACGAAAGATAATTTCGGCCGAGAGCGAAGTGGCTTATAGTAAATGGTCTTAGCCTGAGGTTGCGGACTTAAGTTTTTGTGGTCGTGACTCCTGATTTTTGATGTCGTGATTTCTGTCTTTGACAGGGCGAGGTATTTATTGTATAATAGTAGATACTAGTCTAATAGTGGGCTGGCTTTGCCTCGATTTTGGGGTGTTCTTTAGGAAGGAGATACGTATGAGTATCAAGAAACTGCAGGGATCAAACGTAACGTATTTTACGCTTGAGGATTTCAGTGTACGCGGCGGCTTTAATATTATTGCGGGGCCTAATATCAATAAGTTGTTTTCGGCGTGTAAGTTTGCGCAGAGTGATGATATTAGAAAGGCGGCAACAAGATTTGAGGTGCTTCAGAGTGAAAAGGTTAATGAACCGGGCATCAATTTGAGGCTCGGAGCAGTACCTACTCGCAGATGGAAAATACTGGGGCTTCAGAATACTGTTGGAAAACCGCATTTATTCCATGTGTCTGGTGTATGCGAAGTGGATTTAAAATATAGCGACCATAAGGACAAGAAATGGAAGTATGAGCTCAAAGATTTTCATGCGCAGTATAATGTTGAGGAACATACTGGTGTGATTGTATTCTTTGACCGCAGTTCTTCAGGAGGGGATGGATCGAGACAGATGACGTTTTGCGATCTTTCTCAGGATACTTACGATTAACCTTAAAATAAGGCACCCTTGCGGGTGCCTTTTGCTTTAGTTCTTCATCTTGCGGGTGGGGTTACTCAAGGCGTCTTTCATGCGCTGATTGAGGCTAGTGTTTCGTACCAAACCTCGAAACTCTGCGGGAAAAGTGAATTCAATATCACTTTCATGGTACTGAATCATGGATCTGAGGGCTTCTTTTTTTCGTTTGAGGACCTCGATTTCTGCAAGATCATACTGACGATGTTCCATGTGCAGAATGTCTTCGTATGAAATGGCAGCTTCAGTACTTGTGGCAGTGGGGCTTGTGATACTGGGATTGCGAGAATGATTGGCGCATTCAGCTTGTGTCTGATATTCATACTCTGCGTCATCAAGTTCTGCTAATTTAATCTCAATAGACTTATTGATTTTTTCAAGATCACGTGTGAGTCTATAGATGGATTCGACGATATATTCTTCATAATCGTAGATCCACTTGTGGGAATTGATCCACTCGATACTTGCAGGGTCTCTGTAGGTAATGCGGAAGTCATAATCGCTGCAGAGGTCACTTTCGAGGATAAGTCTGTTGGCTTCATCGTTTATGGTTTCTCTGATGAAGCTTTCGTATCCATGTTTTTCGATCTCATCGAGCTCGATTGCCTTGGGGCTGCCAGGCTTGATTTTTGGACTCCGGATGATATCCGGGTGTTCAAGCAGGTAACGAACGTCGCATTTCTGCAGATACAGTGTTTCTTTGTTTCGCAGTGTATCTTTGATAAGAATCTTCATGGTTCCCCCTCCTTTGGGATGCAACTGGTGTGTAAGGTGCGTGTGCAACATGACAATATGTTGCTATGCGGGATATTATAACAGGTTCTTTGAAAATAACAAATAGGTTCCTAAACTAACGTTTTTAGGTGTTGCACTTTGGGGGCTTGATTAGTGTTTGATAAAAAATAGAACAGACTCCTTTTCGGAGTCTGTTCCCTTTCAACGAATAAGTTTTTGATGTAGTAAAAGAATAGGTTTTACTACATGCTGATAGATTGTTATGATGGGGGCTCATAATTATCTATCTGACTGGATTGTACAACGGATTTTTAAAAATGTAAAACATGAGCACGATAGATTTTTAAAGAATCTGGAAATTTTGAATTTTATAGAGGTGAAGTTTGGAGAAAAATGGAAAAATGTTGGTGTGATATAATGAAAATATGAAAGAAAATGATGAGACACGTGAGGAGACCATGCAGGACAGCAGAGAGGAGGCGCCAGCTCCTCAGCCGACAAACTATTTGATGACCGGGATTATTACCTGTGTGGCGGTGGCCGCGGCGGTCTTGATTCGCTACGCGAAATATAAAGCACGCACTAAGGGTATGTAGCGGATTTTTTAAAAAACTATTCCAAATTTTTTGAAACGTGGTATAGTTTAGCTACTTAAAGGTTATAGATATAAGTACCCGTATCTGTTGGGGAAAAAGCTAGAATTCCTTGAGTGAAAAGAAGAGTCTATGGCTCTTCTTTTTTTGGTTTTTTGATTGGAGGAGATTTTAAGCGTGTTTATATTTTTCAGGTCTAGAGTGATTTGTCCTGAAAATTAATTCTAGGACATAAACACCGAGTTTTTCCCTGTCTTTCGGATAGATTTTTTGGAGAGTGTGGAGGGCAGCACCGCGGGTTAAACCTGGAAGGACTTTTTCTACACCTTCAGCGTCTAGCATTTCCGCGATAGTTTGGTAGATCCTGACGTCTTTTACGTCAAACTCATTAAAACCATAGTTTTCAAATGTAATAATGTCGCCTTTTTGGGCTTTCTTGATTTGCGGATAGCCAACGCGGATCTCGAGTGTCTTTTTGCCGCTCTTTAGCTGATCAAAATAAATTCTTTTGATTCTCCAGATGTGTTTCTTTGTCATAAAATCCTTTTTATTATTAAATCATAAAATTATTATTGGTCAATTTTAAGTAATAGCTCAGCACCTATGCAACAAAAAATTGCACAAAAATAAGGTAACTATTAAACTTATTTCTAGGAACT
>CAJZIB010000015.1 GCA_916049555.1 uncultured Candidatus Saccharibacteria bacterium
GATAATTGAATAATAGCATAGTTTTGGATATTTTATTTATTGCTATAATAGAGTCATGAATTCACGTTTTGATCCGGACCAGGCAGCATACTACCAGGCAAATGGCGGGAGGAGGTCTGATTTTGACAGAGAAAGTGAGCCGGATTTTTTCTTTTATGACCTCGAGACGTCGGGGATTAGTCCGCGAGAAGATCGGATTATGCAATTTGCGGGACAGCGCACAAATTTCAACTTGGAACCAGTTGGCGAACCTGTGAATCTTTTGATTAAATTAAACGATGATACTTTGCCTAGTCCAGATGCGATTATGGTAACTCATATTTTGCCACAGGAGACGGTCGCTTCGGGTCTCTCTGAAGCGGATTTTTGCAAAGTAGTCTCAGAGGAGATTTTTACACCAAACACGATTGTCTGTGGATATAACTCGGTGCGCTTTGACGACGAACATATGCGATATTTGTTCTGGCGGAATTTCTATGATCCATACGAGTGGCAATGGAAGGATGGGCGTAGCCGCTGGGACCTTCTCGACGTGGTGAGAATGGTGCGGGCTTTAAGGCCGGAAGGTATTGTTTGGCCGGTCAAGGTTGATCCTGAAACTGGGGCAAAAAAGGCGGCAAATAAGCTAGAGCTCCTCTCGAAATTAAATAAAATTACTCATGAAAAAGCTCACGATGCGCTCTCGGATGTGGAGGCCCTAATTTCACTCGCGCGTTTACTCCGTGATAAACAGCCGCAGATCTTTAATTATCTTTTGAAGATGCGCGATAAAAAAGCAGTACAGAAGTTAGTGAATCTGCAAAACCCTGAGCCATTTGTTTATACCTCTGGCCGATATAGTTCAGATTTTTTGAATACTTCCGTGGCTTTTCCCCTAGCACCCAGTAAGAACGGTAATATTTTGGTCTTTAATTTAAGATATAATCTCGAGGAATTGCTGGAGGCGGAAAAGAATTTTGTGCCAGAGACTAAAATCAGTCGCGCCGGTAAGGAATATCAGACCTGGTTTGATTTCGGTGAGGCGGTGAAGGAATTATGTTTTAATAAATGTCCGGCGGTAGCCCCGACCTCTGTCCTTGACGCAGTGTCGGAGGAGGCATCAAGCGATCCTGTGGCGCCGCACCCTCGGGCGACTTCCGGTTGGGAGAAAATTGGTTTAACAAAAGAATTGATACGAAAGAACTTGCGGATTTTATTAGCACATCCTGATTTTGCCGAAAGGATGCGCAGTTTATATGAGAAGAAGAGTGATTTTCCGAAGTCTCTTGACGTGGAAGCGGGATTATATGATGGCTTTTTGCCAGAAGGAGATAGACGGATTTGCCGTAAGATTCAAGCGTCTGATATTAATGACCTAAGCGATCTTCATCCCGAGTTTGTTGATGAGCGACTACCGAAACTATTTTTACATTATAAAGGCCGCAATTTTAAGGAATCATTGTCGGCTACAGAACTTTCACTCTGGGAAGCCGACCGCCTGGAGCGGATCAAAAAACAAAGTGGACGCTTCTTTGCTAGTTTGAATAATCTGGAAACTCTAGCAAAAAACGGACAAAAAACGGCCGATGGAAGACCAATCAACCCAGAAATTTTAGAGAAGCTACGCGAATGGTATAGGATAATTAGCGAAAAGACGAGCGTATAAAAAGGTGAAGCCCCACCGAAGTGGGGCTTTTGTGAAGAGAGAAAATTACTTTGCTTCACGGTCTGAAGTGTGACGTCCAGTCTTTCTAGACTGAATATCTACGACATTAGATCCTTCACCTTTTTCGACTTTTCTGCACTTACGTACTTTTCTTCCAAGATATTCATCTATCGGAAGAATAATGTAGGTACCAGTTCTGTCGATCTTATAGTGATGCTTGTTGAACTTTGCGAATCTCTCCATAATGAACATCTTCAAAGATGATCCATAGAGATATAACTGCCCCATTATGTAACGAGTCAGAAACGCAACTAAGAGGACCAGAAAGATCCACACACAAACCACGGACCAGCCTAAGGACATAACAGACGGTATTCTGTATGCGTCCCAGTATCTCATCCAACCGAGTATTGCGATGACGGTGTTTGCCAGCAAGACTGCATGGTCAAAACGTCTGCGCAATGCCTGCGGGAAGCGCGCTCTGTATCTCATCTCAAGTCTTCTCGGCTCTCCCACGATGACCGGTTTACCAGTGCAATCAAAGAAGCCAAAAAGGAACGGAAGCAGAAGCAACCAAATAGCAACAAACTTGTTAAAACTAGAAGCAAACATAATTTTTCCCCCTTTGTTTGAGAATAACACTTCCTGTGAGCACTCGTCACAGGACATATTTATTATATAATACTTCTGCTTTTTTGTCAATACGGTTGTGGTTTAAAATACTCCTGGTATTTCCAGGAGTATTTCTTCTAAGCGCCGAGGCCGTTAATTTCGGCTTGAATTTTCTGATATTTATTATAGAGCTTACTGTATTCAGAGTTTAGAGTTTTATATTCATCGGTTACACTGATTGGAAGAATGATGAACTTGAGAGGGGAGTTTTTGGCGCCACAGATTTCACGATCATTACCATAAGCGAGCGCACCTGGAATGTCGACTTCACGTACTGCGCCGATTTTCATGCCCTTGATTCCCTCAGACCAACCGGCGATGAGGCTGGCTGGATTAGTGACGGCAAGAGGTTCTTTGAGTGCGGTCGGCTTCTTTGGGTCATCAAAAGATGAATCGAAGACAGACTCGTCTGGGCACCAACCGATATAGTAGGCGTAGTAAGACTTTGTGGCGTCGGTGATCTCAGCGCCGTCGCTGGACTTGAGATCATAAACCTTAAGGCCGGCGTTTTGGACGGATTCAGCATTATAAGCTTTGACTTTACTTCTAAAAGAGTTGAGAGTGTTAAAATACTGCTTTGACATCTTCTCAGAAGCGGTTTTTAATTGTTTTTGCTTTTCGGTTAATTCCTTAGTCACGGCGGCAAGCTCTTCTTTTTTAACGGAGCTAGTGGCCTTATTTTTCTCACCATTTAATACAATTAAAGCATAGATGGCGATGGTCGAAGCGAAGAGTAATACGGCGATAGTACCGATAATGATGCGCTGGCTTAGGCTGGTTTTAAGTTCTTTTTCTTGCATATACCTCCTTGGAAAAAGTCTGGACGTGGGATTAAATAATCTCAGCGCCAAGTTCTGTAATATTTTGTGCGATTTGCTTCATTATATCAGAGATTTCGTCCGCACTCATAGTTTTTACGGTACTGGCAAAGCTGAGATGGAAGCTACAGTTTCTGGTTTCACTATTTTCCGTCTGACGATAGATAGAAACTGGCTCAATTTCGTAGACAAAATTGTCGCGTTTCAAGGCTTTTTCGATTGTCTGATTTAGAGTTGCAAACGAGACCTGATCGGGTGTTTTTACGGTAAGATCGCGGGTAACAGATGGGAAACGACTAATTTTTTGTGCTCCACGAAGAATTGGGGTGAGGGAGAGTAATGGGACGAGATTAATTTCGAGGGCGGCGATATTTTTTAGCTTCATACCTTTTAAGACAGCGTGCTTTATTTCACCAAGAGCACCAATCACAGTTTGGCCGACTTTAATATCGACAGAGTGGAGTGGTTCAAAATATGGATATTGGGCGGATTTAAACTCAGTAAATTTAAAATCGAAGCCGAGGCGGCGATCGAGTGTCTCACAAATCTGTTTGATTTGGTAATAGTCACCTTCAAGACAGATGGCGAGGTGCGATTCTAGACTTGGCGTCTGGTCAGACTGCATACCAAAGCTCTTTTTGGCGACCTGGTTCATCTCATAGAGTACAAAATCCTTAAAGCCGGCTTTCTGATTTTCATAGGTTTTTTCAAGCAGACTTGGGATGATGGACTGACGGAAGCACTGGAGCTCTGGTGAAATCGAATTGACAATTTCATAACTGTCTTCGATGTTTTCACCAACTTTTTGTTGAAGCGCCTTGGAGACAAAACTATAGGTTAGAAGCTCACTTCCACCAATGACATCAGATAGAATATTGCGGATCTCGGACTTGAGTGCGAAAAGTGGATTTTTTGGACTACCCTTGAATGATCGAGTTGGCAAGGTTTTTGGAATATTATCAAAACCAGTGAGGCGACCCATCTCTTCATAAATATCTTCCTTAATATGAATATCGGTGCGCCAGAGTGGAGCCTGAACAACAAGTTGTTCGGCGTTGGTGTCGACGATAAATCCGACATTCTCGAGTGTCTGTTTTACTTCGGTGACAGTGAAATTTGCACCGAGAGTTTGATTGAGATCAGAAAGGGAGATGACGATGAGAGACTTGTCGGAATTAGGCTGATTTTCGACCGAGTTTTGGTCAAAAAAGGCAACTTGGTCCAGATTTTTGACACCGAGCTTTTCAAGGCAAAGCTCAAGAGCTGGAACGGTGCCAAAAGCTGGCTGACCCTTCGTGAAACGTGTGATGGCTTCAGAGAAAATACCATGGGCCATCTGGGTTTTGCGAAGATTATAAAGACTAAAAGTGGCTGACTCAAGCAAGATACGCTTTGTATTCTCATCAATTTCCGTATTCTTCCCACCCATAGCGCCAGCAAGCGCAACTGGAATATCGTTCGAGGTAATCACAATATCGTTTTCATTTAGATCGACGACCGTGTCATCGAGGAGAGTGAGTTTTTCACCATCCTTAGCACGGCGAACTAGAATTTTTGGCTGGTCACTGCCACCGACGGCAATGAATTTATCGTAATCAAAGGCGTGAAGCGGCTGACCGGTCTCAAGCATTGTGAGATTAGTGGCGTCAACAATTTGAGAGACAGGACGCATGCCAGCTTTGTAGAGGAAAATACTATCTTTGGTGAGTGGACGATTATCCGGGACCTCGGGAGTAGGTTCTTTAATAAAATCTGATTGCTCTAAAACAACACAGGAATAGCGTGGACAGAGTTTTGAATCAGTAATTTCGATAGACAACTCGTTATTTTTGCGGGTAAAGACCTCTGTTTGAGACCTAAAGTCACCTTGATAGATCTTTGGCTCGTCAAATTTCTGACCGAGAATACCAGCTACTTCCCTGGCAAATCCGATAATACCAAATGTGTCTGGGCGATGAGTCAGAGACTTATTTTCAATGTCAATAATCAAATCATCGAGGCCGAAGACACTGGAGAAGGTATCACCAGGATTAGCGAGATCAGGCGCAATTTCAGCGATATATTTATGTTCATTGCCAAAACCTAGCTCATCAGGACCGGCGATCATACCATAGCTTTCATAGCCACGAAGTTTACGAACAGAGAGCTGGAAGTTCTCAGCCCCAAAAGTGGAAGGAACGATGGCGCCAGGAGCAAGCCAGGCTACCAGAATGCCGGCACGCACATTTGGTGCACCGCAGACGACCTGGATCAGACCGCTTTCCAGCGTACTAAACTCAGCATTGCGGATGCCAGCATCAATTTCACAGAGATGAAGATGAGTCCCTTCGATGTCGGTACATTTAACTACTTTTGCGATGTAGATATTTTGGTATTTTTCCGCCAGTGATTCGGTACCTTCAACTTCGACCAGGCGAGAGCCAATCAACTTCATCAAGTCGGAATTTGAGATTGAATCTGGGATATTGACATAGCGTTTAATGGCGTTTAGCGAAATAAGCATTAGAATTCCTCCAAGAAATTAAGTTTACCAGATTCAAAGAAGCGGATATCGTCAAGCTGATACTTGAGAATAACCAAGCGGTCAATGCCGCCACCCCAGGCAAACCCCTTATAGATAGTCGGGTCGATGCCAGCGGTCTTGAGGACATTGGGATGAATCATGCCGCAGCCCATCATCTCAAGCCAGCCATCACCTTTGCCGCCGAGAGCCTTTGGTTTTTCGATTTGAAACTCAAGAGATGGCTCAGTGAATGGGAAATAACCTGGCTGAGTTTTCGTGTTAAGAGTTTGGCCATAATAGGTCTCAAAGAAATTTTTGAGCACACCGAGCATCTGTCCCATTGTGGCAGTTTTTGAAACAAAGACACCCTCACACTGATAAAAAGTATGTTCATGAGTGGCGTCGACATCTTCATTGCGGAAGACACGACCAGGAATCACCACCGCAATTTGGCCGTCCTGTTCAAGCTGGTCAAGATGAGAAGTGAGGGCGCGGTACTGCATCGTGGAGGTGTGAGCTGGAGGAATGAAGCCCTCCTTGGTACGGAAGGTGTCATAGCCATCGCGAGCCGGGTGACCTTCAGGGAAGTTGAGTGACTCAAACATATGAAATTCATCGTCAAGCTGAGTGGACTCCATGACTTCGAATCCCATATTAGAATATATGTCTATTACTTTGTCAAGCTCAACCATGAGTGGGTGCTTGCTGCCATGCCTTTTTGGTTTAACCTCGACATTCTCTGCCATTGGGGCCGTGAGATCAATCGGTTTAATGTCGACTGCTTCAAGTCTGGCCTCTTCTGCCTCGATTTCAGCAAGGATGGCCAGTTTTTTGCGGTTAATTTCCTGACCAAAAGCCTTACGCTCCTCTTGTGGGAGGTCTTTGATTTTACTGTATTCAAGGCTTAGGTCTTTTAATGCCTGTTTTAAGTCTGTAAGTTTCATATTCCCTTCTATTATAACCTGTTTTACGGGAATCAGAGTAAAAAACTAGCTAGACTAGATGACAACAATGAGGATGAGCGAGAGGATGGCAAGACCAATCAGAACAAGCCAAAACCAGCCATAACGACCAGTAGTTTTGGAGCCTTTTAGATAATCAGAGTCGTTCACGAGATCTGGATCGGAGCCCTTAGCTGTTTGCTCCGCCTTAATCTTTAAGTCTGCAGCAATGCGACGACTTAATTCTGTATTTCTTTCCTGTTCTTTATGAACGATGACTCCCATCCTATACCTTTCATTTTGAATTAAACTTTAAGTATTTTACCACAGATGTGATATAATTTTCTCAATATTATTTAAGGAGGTATAATGGCAACAAGTAAGTCCAAGAAGGCTAAAAAGTCTGCTGACAAGCCAAAAAATACTAACAAGAAGGCTGAAGTTACCGTCGTCGAAGAAGTAGTGACCGTAGCTGAAAATGCCGAACCAGAAACAACTGTAATTGAAGAAGTCAAGACTGAAGAAGTCAAAACCTTCGGAGCCAAGGAATGCAAGGGCTGCAAGAATGGCAAATGCATTTTTGCTGGTTTCTTTGCCAAAAAAGGCGATCCAAACGAAAATATCTTAACTATTTTTAAATCACCAAAGATCTGGGGCGCTGTAGCCGGTGAATTACTCGGAACCATGTTCCTTACCATGCTACTTTTGACTCTTGGCATTTATCAACCACTTTATGTGCTCTTTGGCGTGATTGGTGTGACTCTTGCAGTTTTCTCACTTTCAGGCGCACAACTTAACCCTGCTATCACCGCTGGTATGATGGCAACTCGCCGCATTTCAGCTATCCGTGGCGTACTTTACATGGTCGCTCAGGTGATTGGTGCATGGCTCGGCCTTATCATCATCAATGCCTTCCGCATGGCTGGTGAAACTAAGGTTGACCTACCTGCATTGAACCCTGTTGAAGCAAGCGCAATGTGGTCACTTGCTGCCATTGAGTTCCTTGGTGTATTCACCTTTGCTTTCTTCTTCAACCGCGCACAGGAATACAAAACCCGCCGCAACGCATTCACCTACGCTGCAATCATCGGTGGTGGTATGACTCTTGCAGTACTCTTTGCAATCGTCATTTCAAGCAACTTCCTCAAGATTTCTAACAACTTTATCTTGAACCCAGCTATTGCAATTATGTACCAGATTTTCCCAACTTCTGCTGAGAACTTTGGCGCTTTGATTAGCAAGGTTGGTCTTGAAATTCTCGTCTACATTCTCACCCCAGTAATTGCTGGTATCCTAGCATTCTTCCTCGGTGATGTTGCAACTGCATTGTCTGATGATAATGAAGCTTGCTGCGACGATGATTGCTGCAAAGACGACTGTTGCTGCAAAGACTACTGCGACACTAAGTGCGGTGACAAGTGCTGCGATAGTAAGTGTTGCAAATAAGCAAAACTAACTTCATAAAAAATAGCCCCGCGGGGCTATTTTTCTATAAGCTATTTTTATAAATATTAGTCTTTTGGAAAGAGTGGAGTTTTTGGTGGAAGAATCTCACCACTACCGACAAAGATCTGCTCAACCGTTTCGGCGATTGGGAGGAATGGTTTAAGGTGATGATTGGCGACCAAGAGCTCTTCGACGAGATTAGTTAGAACAACTTTAGCTTCTGCCATATCGGTCTTGGCGATTTGCCATGGTTTCTGCTCTTCGATGTGACGGTTAACGTCTTGCACCGTGCTCCAAGCAAAGTTAATAGCATTAGTGAACTCAAACTGATCCATCAGATCCACATAAGCACCATTTAGACTAGGGTGAAAGTCGATTTTTGGGGCACCATTTTTCTGGCAGAGCACCGAAAGACGCTGGACAAGGTTACCATAATCATTGGCAAGCTCATTGCGATAGGCGTTCTCAAATTTCTCCCAGGTGAAGTCAGCATCGAGGAAAGTATCTACATGTTTCGAGAAATAATAACGGAAGGCGTCAATACCGTGTTTTTCGAGAACCTCGACTGGATCGATGACATTGCCGAGAGACTTACTAATTTTTTGACCATCAGTCAGAATAAAGCCATGAGAGAGGATAGTTTTCGGAAGTGGAAGACCGAGGCCTAGCAAGATGGCAGGCCATAAAATCGCGTGGAAACGCAAAATATCTTTACCAACGACCTGGAGATCAGCTGGCCAAAAATCAGAGATGTCCTGATCAGGGTAACCAAGCACTGTAATATAGTTCGTGAGAGCGTCCATCCAGACATACATGACCTGAGACTCATCACCTGGAACTGGAATTCCCCAAGTAAGGTGGGCAAGCGGACGTGAGATTGAGACATCGGGAGTGTCTTCAAGTAGCCTCAAAATCTCGTTTTTACGAAATTCCGGTAAAATTTGCATCTCATTATTTTCGATAGCCTTGCGGATCTGGTCCTTAAAATCAGAGACACGAAAATAATAATTAGATTCTGTGAGGTGCTGATATGGTGTCTGATGATCTGGGCATGAACCCTGATTTTCGTCGTATTCTTTTTGAGTGACAAATCTTTCACAACCTTCACAATACCAACCGTTGTAGCTGGCAGAGTAAATATGTTTTTCTAGGCGTTGCCAGATTGCCTGGACGCGCTTGATATGATTTTCGTCGGTTGTACGAATAAAATCAGTGTAGCCGATATTGAATTTGGCGAGAAAGTCACGGAACTTCTGTGAATTCTGGTCAACATATTGCTTAATGTCGATATTAGAGCTTTGGGCCTTCTTTTCAATCTTATTACCATGCTCGTCGGTGCCGGCCTGAAAGCGAACTTTCGCACCTTGCATGGTTTTATAGCGAGCAAAAATATCAGCCAGTAGATAATCTTCCGCATGTCCGATATGTGGCGCGCCGTTGACATACGGAATGGCAGTCGTGATATAAGTTTTTTGAGACATGCGATTCCTTTATTTTTATCAATAATCAGAATTATTATACTACAAAAGAGTCGCTAAGGTGAGGCTGGTGTTTATTCAACCGTCGAGCAAGAGAGCCCAGTTTGATTCTCGGCGATAAGGAGACTATTTAGATCATGTCCTGCAGCAGAATTTAGTTCAGCTATACCCTTGATGTAAGAGTCCAGGCTTTCGGTGGCAATTTTAGTGGTTTTCTTTAACTGATTGACATTAACAACGGTGGTCGTGTTGGCGTTGGAGTTATTTGAATCAATAGACGTTTTTGCAGTAGTGGCAGCTTCGGCACTATTGAATTGATAAACATAATTTTCACTGATTGATTCTAGACTGTCATTTTTAAATTCAAATTGACGTTCAAAGTTTCCGTAAGCGGCGCCAATCTCTGCAGTTTCATTGGTCGAAAGTGGACGGACACAAGTGAGGGATTTTGATTCAGCCTGAGCAACTTTATTTTTCCCAGAGGCTTCAGCGGGAGCCTTCTTTGGTGAGCTGAGCATAATAATAGCAAAGATGATGCCGGTAATAACAAAGAGGCTACCGACGATAATCGCAAGGATGGCAGTGCTGGAGAGTTTAATTTTTGGCTTATTCTGATTCTTGGCTTGCTTAGCGGCTTCTTCGGCCTGTTTCTTCTCAACATCAGCATAAGAAACAGCACTTCCGATTGAGCCTGGAACTGGTGCGGCTGCAGTGAGTGGCTTATCCTCATCTTCCTCCTCATCTGAGTCGGTGGCTTCTTGTGTTGGAGTAGCTGAGGTTTGTGTGGCAGGAGTCTGAGTGAATGAGCTGTCGGTTAAACTTGTGGTATTCAAATCTGAACCTTGCATGGAGGCAGAAACCGTGGCGGTTTGTGTGAGGTTTTCAGACGGAGAAAATTGTGGACGATCAGAAGTATTAGAGTCGGAAGAGGTGTTAGAAGTTCCAGAAATTGAAGCATTAGTAGGCGCACCTGTCGAACCAAGTGTAGTGTCATTTTCTGGTCGATAGTTATTTAGCTCACTCATGAGGCTATCAAGTTCAGAGCCACCCATCGCGGAATCATTAGAGGCCGCTGAGGTGGTTGGGTCAGCTGGAGTGGTTGAGATAGTTGGGTCGGCAGCTGGGGTGGTCTGGATAGCTGAGTCGGTAGTTGAGATGGTTGGGGTAGTTGAGCCAGCAGTTGAGGTGGTTGGGGTGGCTGAAATAGCTGGGGTGGCTGAGGCATCGAGACCTATTTCATTTGGTGTGTCATTTTGATTTTGAGGCTGAAAAGTTGGATCCATTTTTTTCCTTATAATTAGTTCTTTTTGCAAAAATTTTGTACGCTAAAAATTAGCATTGCGCTTATGTTTATCTTAACATAATTAGAGCAAATCATAAAGATTCTGCCAGTCGGAAAGATTGAGGTCGGCTGGACGAAAATTCTCATCAAAATTGAGCTTACGATAAATTTCCTTAATCTCATCGCGAGATTGATTGGTAATCAGAGGTAGACAGGTGATGAGTTTTTTCCTAGGGTTGGCAAAACATTGCTTAATAAATTTAAGGACTTTTTCATCGACAATTGGTTTTTTGCGTGGCACTAGTATGACTGAGGCTGAATCAACTTTTGGAGGCGGAGTGAAGAGGCTTCGGTCGACATAGACTCCGGGAAAAACATCGGCAAAATTCAAAACGGCAAGTGTTAGATAAGTATATTTTCCCTGACCAAGCAAAAGACGATCCGCTACCTCTTTCTGCATTAGTAAGACAATGCGTTTTGGTGCATTTTTGGCGGAAATTAGACGCTGAATAATCGGACTAGTGATGTAGTATGGAATATTACCAGCGGCAACGTAGGGCTCTTTAATGGTGTCGAGGTCAAATTGCAAAAAATCCTGATGCTTAACTTCCAGGTTTTTGCCAGGAAATGAATTAGGCAGATTTTTAGCCAGTTTTTCATCATACTCAATAGCGAGGACTTTTGGAAAACGGCGCAGAAGTGAGCTGGTTAGTGTGCCAAGACCTGGACCAATTTCGAGACAGAGCGGCTGAGACTCTTCAGGGTCGTCAAGCGGCAACAAGGCACTTTCTGCAAGCTCTTCTAGAATTGGACGGTTCTTCAACCAGTTCTGACCTAATGACTTTTTATTCTGCAACATTTTAATATTATCCGAATTCTTTATTACTATGTGTTATTTAGTCTTTACCCTAAGGTTTTAATGTGGGTCTTATTTTAATATGGGATTATTTAATACCAATGACGGGTTTGCCAGAAGTTCCACGCCTGGCTCCAACCACCATAGCGGCCAGTCACATAGCCAATCATCCAACGGATCTGAGTAACTGGGTTGGTTTGCCAGTCCGCACCGGCGCTGGCCATTTTTGAACCAGGGAGGGCCTGCGGAATACCATAGG
Organism: uncultured Candidatus Saccharibacteria bacterium; assembly: GCA_916049555.1. Taxonomy (GTDB): domain Bacteria; phylum Patescibacteriota; class Saccharimonadia; order Saccharimonadales; family Saccharimonadaceae; genus Nanosyncoccus. The sequence goes on from CAJZIB010000015.1 coordinate 11,901, forward strand.
CACCACTGCCAGCATTTGTAGCATCAAAACGACAGCCAGACTCACGATAGATAAGGGTGAGGGCAATATAAATATCTGCTTCGGAGACGCCGGCGGCGCGAGCGTAAGAAGCACAGGTCTCCCATTCTGGTGGGACAGATTTTTTCATACCTACAGCAGTGATGCGATCGACTGGATTTTTAATAATATTAGTACTAATAAGTTCACGAGAAACCTCTTTACCATCTACAAAGTTAACCTGATAGACAGAAGATTTGCGACCGAGTTCACCTACTTGGCGTAGATTGGTCTGACCAGTTGGTAAAGATGTATCACTGACGGATTTATCGTTAAACGGAATATCTTCTTCGACGGTGATAGTGCGGCCGCCATTTCGGGTTAGTTGATAAACGGTGGCAACTCCCGATTCCAAAATATTCTGATTAGAAGCTAGAGATAATTCGTCGCCATCGTAAATTGTGATGCCGGCAGCCTGAGCAATCTCTTTAGGGTCAACACTGGCGGTCATAACAAATTTACTAATTGAGCCGTTCTTAATAATCACTGGGCGCGCACGATAGATGTTAATGTGGAAGTTATCGGAATTTATTGACTCCGTGAGGGCCGGTTCGACATGATCAGAGTTATGATATTGTATTTTGGCACGCTCAAGAGCTTCTGCTACGGTCTTTGCGGTAGTTTTAATCGTAAGAGATTTTGTATCATCATGAAAAGTTACAAAATGTGCATCAGAAACTACGCCATTATCGGAATCTTTGGATTCGGCGTAAGTTGGGTGCATACTAAAAAATACACCGAAGAGGAGTGTTAGAACAAATATACTGGCGCTGAACCCACAGAAAAGCCTGTAGAAAAGCGGTGATTTGATTTTCATCCTAGATATTATAGCATAACTGCGTTCTTTTATGAAGAGGAGTCGCTATTCGTAGTAAATTTCGGTATCGTCCTGGAATGGGTCGGGGTTATCTTCAAATGGGTCAACATCGTCATATTCAATGTCATCATTGAAGGGATCAAAACTACGACTATAGTTTCGAGATTGGGAGTTGAAACCAAAATTATTAATAGAACTATTATTCAGATTGGTGGAACCATAGGGGTCATAGCCGAGTTCCATGAGAAAACGAGATGGCATATTGTAGCTTCTTTGACCGTTTGAAAAACGTGAGCCGGCATAGGTGAGAATGAGGAGTTTTCTAGCCCTGGTCATACCAACATAGGCGAGACGGCGCTCCTCCTCGATTGAATCTTCGTCATCGGAGCGAGAACTTGGAAAGAGACCTTCTTCAAGTCCCACGAGGAAAACAGCTGGAAACTCTAGACCTTTAGCGGCGTGGATGGTCATGAGGGTAACGAAATTGGTTGAGGTTTGTTCATCAGCAGAAGACATTAGGGTAGCCTCGGCAAGAAAATCATCAAGAGATTCGAACTCGGCAGCATTACCGATCATGGTATTCAGGTTTTCCGCTCGCTCATCACCACTAGGGGTGCCGTCCTGAACCAACTCAGCTAGGCCAAAATAATGAATTACCTTTTCGATAATTTCAGCAGGTTTTAAAGACATATCGAGGTCACGCAAGAAATTCTGTAATCTCGCAAAATTATTCTTGGCCTTGCCAGAAAGTGCGTCGAGTAGTCCAGCATCCAGGAGTGCGTTCTGTCTTCCCTGTGACGTAGCGTCATAATTTTCAGATTGATTAAGGAAGGTGTGAACCTTTTCGAGGCTGGCCGGGCCAATACCAGAAAGTACGTTGCGACAAATACGATCCAGGCTGATGCGGTCATGAAAATTAACAATTAATTTGAGGATGGCGAGGACGTCCTTGACTTCTTTGCGATCATAGAAACGCACGCCGCCGATGATTTTATAGGGAATCTGGTGTGAAATGAATGCTTTTTCAATAGCGTATGACTGTGCGTTAGTACGATAGAGGACAGCAAAATCTGAGTAGCTCGTAAAATCCTTAACCAGCTCACCGTTTTGTATGACGGCCTTTGAGTTGGCTAGGAGATTGATGATTTTCATAGCGACAAAACTGGCCTCGGCGGTTTCATCCATTAACGACTGGATTTCGATTGGCTCACCTTCGCCAGAGGTGGTGAATAATTCCTTATCGGTACGAGTTTTGTTTTGATTAATGATTTTTTGACTGGCGGTCAGGATGTTACCAGTACTTCGATAATTCTGCTCCAGCTTAATGGTTTTGGCGCCTGGAAAATCGCGTTCAAAGTTTAAAATATTCGTAAAATCGGCACCACGCCATGAATAGATCGACTGCCAGTCGTCACCAACCACACAGATATTGCGGTCTTGATTGACTAGAGCCTTAACTAGGCGATACTGGATAT
>CAJZIB010000016.1 GCA_916049555.1 uncultured Candidatus Saccharibacteria bacterium
CTCTTTCCCTACACGACGCTCTTCCGATCTAAATAATTTAGCCAGTTATTAGGTTGATTAAAAAAATACCAGGGTACTTCTCTGGTATTTTTATATTAAAAAGGAGCTAGCAAAGCTAGCCCCAGTTTAGAGTGGAAAAACAGGGTTAATAAGTTACATATTTTGGTCAGCCTCCGAACGAAAGACCTTCATGTCTCAAAGCTTGGAAATCATATCCAAAAGCTCATAGACGGTCTGAGTCGAGGACCATGCCCAACCATAATAGTCTTCTCCAGAGGTAATCTGGACACCATTATGGTAGAGCCACAGCGGGCTGCAGTCGTCGAAGAACCCGGAGCTGCCGAAGCGATACTGAAGCTTCAGTGTCCAGTTGTTCTTGGAGAACTCCTGCTGCACGACCGTGTAGCCTGCGCCGCCGATTTCTGCCCAACTGCTGGTCTTTACATCAAAACCAGAGTTCTTTGCAGAAGCCTCAAACGCGTTCGCAAGCTGCAGCTGGTAACCGTTATACTGTCTACGGTTATCCTCCTGCATATACTTGTCAGTTACGCGCTTGGTTTCGGCCTTCACCGCTTCCTCGCTCATCGCGGACTTCGTTGCAGGCTGAGCCTGAGCAGTGGTTGCATTGCTACCAGAGTTTCCTGACTTGCAGGTGTTGCAGTTATTGCATCCGCAATTGCAGGTGCAGTGACAAGTGCAATTGCAGGTTGCTGCAAACGCACTCGATGTCGGCAGAATCGCCAGCATCATAATCATCAAAAACATTGTAAACTTCTTCAACATTGTTTTTTCCTCCTTTTTGAAAGGTGCTTATCCGCTGTAGCCACTCATTCTTACAGGGAATTACACTACATCGTATTCATATTATAACATGTTTATCTCAAAAAGTAAAGGTTAAGGTTATCTCCAAACTTTTAGGTTAAGGCTCCGCTAGGATCTCTCCATCCCAAACAAAAATTCCATCCATTGCTCAAAGTTCGATGGCTTCCTCGCCTCGATTTGCTCATTTAAGGTCGGTTTTGGATGCTTATTTTTGGCAATTTCGCTGTTATTTGGGAGATCAATCATCACCTCTCCTGGCAGTTTCTTTCCGAGAAGTTTCCTAGCCTCCAGTTCCTGATATTCATCTGAAGCGTAATATTGATTTTCCAGCTTAATTTTATTCACGTCTAGTTCAAGTAGGCTCTTTTCAGCCTGTTTTGCGTTCATCTGTTTCTGTAGATCCCAGTTTTTTGCAATTGCTCCAACAGAGGCGATTAGTAGAATAATAAACAAAAAGGGAATCGAAAGCAGCAAAATATTGTTAAAATTCAAAACATCCGTCTTCAGCCAAAAGCGGAAACGATTAAAATTAATTCGAAGTTGTTCTTTTTTTGAACGCGCACCCATATCCCTATTATAGCAGTTTTGTGATAGAATAATAAACACACCTGGGGGCGTAGCTCAGGGGTTAGAGCAGGCGGCTCATAACCGCTTGGTCGTTGGTTCGAGCCCAACCGCCCCCACCAGATCCTAAATCGGCAACCAGTCGGTTTTTAATAGTAGATTTTAAACAATCTGATAAGACTAAATAAAAGTCGCCGTTAAGGCGGCTTTTTCTATATTCAATTTTCTATATTCTCAATATTTAAATAACTCGCTACTCCAAGGCCTTTCTTGTCTTTTTTACTTCTCACGTCTATAATCATAAGTACTATGGATGATTCTGAGAAAAACATATTTCACAGTAGCAATATCGCGAATCAAACCCTTGCCGGATCCATTTCTGATCCTTTCACTCTTACTGAAAAAGAGAAAAAACGACAAGAAAAACTTTCTGAGCTACTAGAAAAACGTCAACAAAAAGCAGCCAAAAAAGAGGAAAGAGCCAAAAAACGCACCGAAAGACGTGAAAAATTTGCAAACTGGCGAAAAACCAATCCGCTTCTCTTTATGATTTCGGTAGTTATCGCTATTATTGTTTCTGGTGCCGCACTTTTTGGCGTTGGTGTTTTAGTTGTTAATTTAATTCCAAAACGTCCACTTACGGCCGAGGAACAAAAAGCCCTCATCGATATCAATGATCCGATCTCTGTCAACTGTCAGTGTGAAAAAGGTTCCAAGATATACAATACCCTTAAAAAAGAATATGAGGAATCAGAAAAGAATTTCCGGGAAATGGTCAAAGATTTTAATGTCAAAGAGGCCGGTACGATCAAGACTATCAATTACGTTGGAAGTGTGATTGGTAATTATGTCGACGGTGCTATTGATAAAGAGGGTAATTTTGACACCGATAAGGTGCTCGAAAAAATGAAAGCCAATGTTGAACAGGCTGATATTCCAGATGACCAAAAGAGACTTTTTGATATTTATTTTATTAGAGCCTATGTCTTAGGCGAGCACTACAATGACGCTATCAAAAAACTTGACCAATATAATCCTGATGAACTCCTAAACAGTGAAAAAACTATCTACTATACAGTTGCCATGGAGCTATACAAAGCCGTCGGTAATGATGCGGAATATCAATCTGCACGCGAGGCGTATAACGCATTACCGGAAGGTGAGGCGCTAAGTTAATTCATTAAGAACCCATCAAAAACAAAACTATCATCATAGTTTCTGGCCAATCTCAAAATGCTCATGTATAATAAAAATATGCAAAAACCTTCTCGCCGTCGTGGTTTTACTATAATTGAGGTCACACTAGTTCTCGCGATTTCAACTGCTCTTGCTATGGCTATTTTGAGCACGATCACCACTAACATCCATCGTCGTCGTTATGTTGATGCTTATACGGACCTCGTGAACTATTTGCGCAGTGCCTATTCCGCTACGATTAATGTCCAAAACACCAGGCTCGGCACTGAAGATAGCGGCTTTACCTGCACAATTAACTCTCTGTGGGATGAAAATGGCCAGCTTACCACCAATACTGACACTGATAATTATCCAGGTCGCAGTCGTTGTGCTATCTATGGAAAACTCATTACTTTTGGTGAAAAAGATGCCGAAACTGGTGCTGCTAATACTAAGGTTCATATGTATGACATTATCGGTCGTGTCTACACTGGGCAGATGAATGTTGAAAATTCAGCCGGTGATAATGCGCTCAATTCTCTAAAAGCAGTTTCCGCCAATGTTGTCACACTCCGCAGTAATAACAATACTTGTAGTGTTAACTTTGCTGGCCAAGCGGATTCTTACACTCCGCAGTGGCAAACCACAATTGAGCGCCCAAATGATCACCAGCTATTTCGCGGCGCCATCATGATTGCTCGTTCTCCTCTATCTGGTACTGTTCACACTTATTTCTACAACCAAGGTGATCAGACTTTTGATGTTCAGCAATTCATCAAGCAAATGAACCAGAATACGATTAGTCAATCCTGTGATTTTGCCAAACTTGAACAATATCGTCCCGCCTCCAATGATGCGTTGCTTTATGGCGCACTCGGCGATTTTGGTCCATCTCGCACCAATCCTTTGCAGATGGAGTTGAGAAATCCAAAAATGCAAAATAACCAGGATTTAACCTTCTGTCTTGCCTCTGAAGATCTTCCACTCGCTCCTAAAAATCGTCGTCCAATCCGCATTCATGCAGATGGCAGTAATTCTTCTGCCGTCGAATTAGTTAATATTGATGGAACGGATAATCCTTGCGAATAGTATAATGGTTATGTCTATGTTGAATCTTTTTCGGAAACCAACCCACAAAAATGCTAACCGCCGCGGCGATACAATCATTGAGGTTGTTTTCTGTTTTTCGATTTTTTCATTTATCACAATTCTTTCAATTGGTGTAATGAATCGTAATCTTTCTCTTATTCAGGGTACTCTGGAGATTTCTATGGCCAGAAATGAAATCGATTCTCAAGCTGAAGCTATCCGTTTTATTCATAACTCCTATTTATCAGAACGTGAACTTGTTCGTGACAAGACTATTGATCCAACAAAGTGGCAGGAGTATCGTGAACTCTGGAGTAGTCTCTCCATGGCTCAGAACGGCCTCAATAATAATCCAATCCGTATCTCAAAATATGACGATAACAACTGTAAGCAGTATTACGATACTGATAATTCGACTGGTGAGGTACATAACATTTTTACGGACAAGGCATTTGTAATTAATACTAGAAAGCTTGATCCTAAAAATCCTGAGACAACCATTATTTCCGCCAAGCAAAACCCAAATCTTTTCCAAGAGGCTTCTCTCTATCCACGCCTAGTTTTTTCAAGTGCTGGACGTATTGGTGATTCCACTGGCGTAGACAGTTCTGGCAATCTTAATGAGTTAAATAATGGCGAAAGCGCATATACCGCCCCGATTTTTAATACACCTTATCGAGTAGAGGGTATTTGGGTTATTGGAACAAGAGATGTTACTCGCCTTAATAATCCTGAAAATTACAATGATTCCTCCCTTGATGCTGAGGCTCCCGAGTACTACGATTTTCACATTCGCGCCTGTTGGTATGGCCCTGGCCGCAATCGTCCATCTACAATCAGTACGATTATTAGGTTATATAATCCGGAGTTTGTTAAAAAGGATTAATTATGAAATTAGCACAAAAAATACATCAATCCCTAGATCAATCCCCAAAACAATCTCCAAGTCAATCCCCAAATCAGTCCCCAAACATTCGCCGTGGCTTCACTCTAATCGAGCTATCTCTCGCGCTTGCCTTTATTTCCGCCCTCATGGTTGTAGTCACCATTATTACTATTCATATTTCCACCACCTATCATAAAGGCCTCGTGATCCGCTCGATAAATTCAACGGGTCGATCTCTAGTTGATGATTTTTCCCGCACTATTGCCGCCGCCCCGACTCGCTCTCTCGCTGATATTTGTCGAGCTGAATACGCTTCTGACCGGAACCAGATGCAAAAATGTCTAGATGACAATGCAAGAATCTATACCTATCAGCAAAACTATGGCTCCGTCCGCCTCAAGTCAACCGGCGCCATACTTCATAACGTTCCATTAAACGGTGTTTTCTGTACTGGTCGACATAGTTATATCTGGAACACTGGCTATGCACTAAATGATGATGATTACGAGATTCTTTCTGGTAGTCGCGCCAACTATGATGCTTTTGTCAATGGTGATAGGGTTGATAAGAATGACTTCAAGCTCCTAAAAGTTGAAGACAATAATCGTGACCTTTGCTACCAACACACCTATATGCGCACTGAAGGAACCGCTACTTATGGATATAAGCCTAACGAAAATAACTACTACATGAAGGACACTATCATTACAGAACTGCTTGATAAGACTGATGATCGTCTTGTACTTTATGATTTTGTTATTTTTCCGCCAACGCAACACGCAGTCACATTACACTCCTTCTACTCGGGTACCTTTGTTCTTGGAACCGAGCGGGGAAGCATCGATATTACCGGCATCGGCGAATTCTGCAAGGCGCCACCAAGTGATGGTCTATCTACCGATTTTACCTACTGTGCAATCAATAAATTTAACTTCGCGGCAAGATCAACTGGCCAAAATCGAAAGGGAGAATAATGCGATTTTTTCAAAAACAACGCAATCAGATCGACAAAAAGACTAAAACCCGTAAGGGTGCCACTTCGATGATTGTCACCGTCTTTACGATTATCCTATTTAGCGTTATTACCCTTGGCTTTACTCGTCTCATCCTCTCGGAGGTCAATCAAACCACTAACTCTAATCTTTCAAAATCTGCCTATGATTCCGCCCTAGCGGGTGTCGAAGATGCCAAGGTTGCTCTATTGCAATATCATGACTGCTTGAATAAAGGGCAAACTATCGGCTCTGGTACTCGCTGCAGCAAAATCATTGCCGCCATGCAAGATGGTGTCAGAAAACAGGATTGTAGTACTGTCTCAAACGTTCTTAGTCGTACCACTGATGATCAGCATGGTGTTACCATCCAGGAAGTAAAGGATTCTAGTCAAGACGGTGGCTCTGCCGCTTCAAAACTACAGGCTTATACCTGTGTCACTATTCAGGAAGACCTTGCAGATTACCGCTCGACTTTAAGCTCGGATACAAGGACTCGTATTGTTCCGCTCCGCTCGGACCAAATTCAAGACCTCAAATACATTAATATTAAATGGTATTCCGATGCCAACTATACTGCTCAGCGTCGCAGTGGTAGTAATTTAGCTTGGGACATTGACGACTATAATTTACCAAGTGGCCAGCACTCCATGACTCCTCCACTCGTCACTGCTGCCTTCTTCCAGTCGGACCGTGATTTTAATCTAGGTGAGTTTAATATCGCCAGTAGCGAAAATAGTACTAATCGCGCCATGATGTTCTTCAAGCCAACTTATAGTGATAAATGGAAGACTGAATTTACCGCTAATGAAGTTTCCGATACATTCGACAAAAACAGCAATCACCTCTTCCCAGTCTATTGTCATGAAGGCTCATTCTTCTGTTCTGTAACTTTTGAAGTTCCAAACACTTACCGCAACTCCACAAATCGCAACCCAGCCACCACCTTCCTCCTACTTAGTCTTCCATACGGTGCTCCAGAAACCGACTTCTCCATCTCACTCTATAACTCGAGGCGCGAGTCCATTAATTTTACTGGCGTACAGGCAAGGGTAGACTCTACCGGGCGTGCCAACGACCTTTATCGCCGCGTCGAAAGTCGTGTTGAGCTAGTAGATACCTATTTCCCATATCCTGAATTTGCCATTCAATTAAATGACGACAAAAACAATACCACCAGAAAGACTTTTTATACCACCATCAACTGCTGGACTTTCACCGATGGTACCAAAGATGCATGTCCAAACTTCAGGGAAGATTCTGGGTATAGCCGTCTATAAAAGTACCAAATAGATTTATAAATGCTGATCATGCCGACTAGTCAAAAGGCATGATTTTGCTATATATAAAAATAGACTATAGATAATAAAAAAGGAACACAGCCGTGTTCTCTATAATTACCTATAATCTTTAATTTGGTGGCGGGGGTTGGATTTGAACCAACGACCTTTTGGTTATGAGCCAAACGAGCTACCAGGCTGCTCTACCCCGCGATGTCTGTAACTATTATAGACACCCAGTAAAAAACTGTCAACCCTTACAATAATTTTCTTGCCGTTACCCTTATTGCCTCAGAGAGACTCATCCCCACATGTGGTGCGGCGGCAATGTCTACCACTGATAATTTATTTCTCATCGCCAAGCTAATCTCTTGCATCAAAATATCGGCATCAGGCGCCACAATTGTTGCACCAAGAATTTTCTTTTCACGATTACAGAGAATTTTTACAAATCCATCCTCCGCATTTGGGCTCCAGATTGCAGTTTTTTGTGTTAATCCTGATATTGCTGCCGTGTATTTTACCCCCGCCAAAATACACTGATCCTCCGTCATTCCAACACTGGCAACTTTTGGATAAATATTAGTCATCCGTACAAAACCATTATTTTCAACCACGGTCTTACTGCGTCCATTAAATGCCACGGATGCAGCAATTGCTCCTTCATAACTATCTTTTTCATAGGAACTAAACGGATTATCGCTAATTTTCTTACCTTCTTTTACAGAGGCTACTCCACCCGCAGCAAAGATATTTTTATTTGAAGTCTGCATCTGATTTGAAACAACAATACCAGACTTATCGAATTTAACATTCGCATTCTCAAGACCAAGCTCGGTCTCTGGCTTCTGTCCAGTTGCCAAAACAACACACTCAACTCGTACAGACTTTCGCTGTTCACCACGAGAGAGAATCGCCTTCACGACCTTAGTCTTTCGTCCGGTTGGTAATGTCTGTACCCCATCATTTTCAAGTGCCAATACCTTAGTTTCTGTTAAAATCTTAATCTTTTTCTTCTTTCCCAGTTTTGCTTCGATAATCTTAGCCACTTCAGGGTCTTCCTTCGGTAGAATTCTTTCTGTCATTTCAACCAAAATCACCGAGCTTCCCATGTTTGCTAAGAACTCTGCTGTCTCAATACCACTCTGGCCAGCCCCCACCACCAGTACAACCTTCGGAATCCTTGGTAAGCCTAGATAAATTTCGCCAGGTGTTAAAAACCCAACTTCATCAAGACCGGTAATCTCACCCGTGCTTAAGCTTGTTCCAGTTGCAATTAAAAACTTACGTGAAGTTATAGTTCCATTCTCAATAGCTATCTCAATTGGAGAGATAAACCTTGCGTTACTTCGAATAATCTCAACCTTTGCCTCCTCCAGCTCAGCACGTTTCAACTCGATATAAGTCTCAGCTTTAGACTGAATTTCAGAGTACATGGATGGCAAGTTGATCTTTAAATGGTCTGAATTTAGTCCAAAGCTAGCCCCCTCACGGGCCCGAAATAGCAGCTGAGAAATCCTCGATGCTACTTGTTGTGTATAACTAATAATCGTATTTTGTCCACCAATCAAATCGCGCTCAATAATCGCAACTTTCTTTTTTTGTGAAGCCGCCATCAAGGCTCCCGCCACACCAGCCGCGCCGCCGCCAATCACAATTAAATCATAGTCATATTTTCTCATATTAGTTTATTCCTCTCCCCTAAAATAAAGGCTAGGTCCTTGTTATATTTTTTTACTTCCATCACAATTCTTCGATCTAAATCAGATTGCGTAATCGTTGGCTTATCTTCTAGCCACTTCTCTAATTTTGTGGCCACCTCTCCGGCAATTAAATCTGCTGCGCCCTGATGAATATTAAGAACTCTGGCCTCTCTGCGTAAATCTTCGCGCAACTGCTCCTCTGAAAACTCAATTTGCTTCGGCCTCTTGACTCGTCTCATTTTTGTATAATCCTAAAAGCAATTAGAAAAATCGCCAGTGTAATAAACAGAGTACCAGAAAGAATCTTGAGGAAATTTTTATTCTTCAGGCGCCATTTCTGGATTTCAACTACCGTCTTGCCATGCCTTACTGCAACTCGAAGAATTACTAAAGGTAAAATGGCGATAAAAATATAGCCTAAAAACATCCCTATCTGCAGCAGCAAAGGTAATTTTAATAAGCTATCTGCACTCACCAGCATCAACACTACCACAAAAGGTGTTTCCGCAAAGCTCGCGAGCAGCCCCAAGGCAAAGGCCTCAATGTTACTATCTGTTTGCTTTGCACGACTTGCGATATATCTAGCAATTGGTTTTGGTAGCCATAACTCTGTTGATCGGCCACTTCGATAATAGAATAACCAAATACAGATCGTTAATGCGACTAGTAGAGAGGTTAGAATTGTTAAACAAATTACAGATAGATTAGCCCCAAAGAATAAATGGATAAAATAGGCGGTTGCTGCCAGGCTTGTAATAATCAAAAATGTCACACCAGAGATATAGTTTGTTACCAAAAACTTAGTTCTTTTCTTAATGTGTTTCCCGAGACTCTCGTGATAAAGCAGCAGTAGTGACCCTAGATTCATCTGTAACGAAGCGTGCGCCAATGCTGCTAAAATAATCACTCCAACTGCAGAGAATATAGTAAGACCTTCCATAGCTAAATTATATCATATCTTGCTTATGCTAGATTATATCTTGCTTATGTTATTTTTTAAAAAACCAGGTTTTTTCTCTGTAATGCATAAAAACAAAACGCTCATGCTTGCTAATATTCTATCAGAAGGGTACATTGGCCTCATTAGAAATTAAATGAGGTAATACTATGCGAGCACTGCCAGTCAGTATCAGAAAAATCAAAAATCATCTTAATAAACAGTCTTCTTTTGATTGTGAATATTTAGACGGTAAATTCCCAAAATCACCAAAAACTCAACCAAAAAGTAAAAGAAGTAAAAAACTAAAGTTTAGATATCTTACATATGTCTTCTTTCTTTGTGTAAGTCTCCTCCTTCAATCAGTAATGCGGCCAGTTTCTGCCTTGCAACCACCTTCTGATGCTAGAGGTAAAAACATTGTGCAAGAAGAAAAAACTTGCCCGAAGGGTCATTATCTTAATCCTGAAACGAAGCGGTGTAGAAAATTTCCTGATCAAACTCCAAAAAACTGCCCCAAGGGATATTTTCTTAATGTCAAAACTAACCGCTGTAACAAGAATCCTGTGCCTAAAAATCCAACACCTAAAAAACCTAGCTCAGAAAAATCCAAAACCAAGAAACCTGACACGAAGAATCAGGCCCAGGATCATCATGATGTAAAACCTGAAGAAAACACAGCAGATAAAACTAAGGAGCCAAAAACTTGCTTGCCCGGATATTTCCTTAATAAAATCACTAATCGTTGCAATAAGGAAATCGTGAAAACTCCAAAAACCTGCAAGGATGGCTACTTCATGAATAAGATTACTGGTCGTTGCAATAAAAAGGCGGAGCCTAATGAAAAGAAACCATGCAAGGCTGGTCAAACACGAAATCCTGAAACTGGTCGCTGTCATAAGGTTGTAGGTCCGGTAACTCCAAAGACTTGCGCGGAAGGCAAAACTCTAAACCCAGAAACTAATCGCTGCAAAAAAGTTGAGCAAGCACAAGAGAAAAAGCCATGCAAAGAAGGCTACGAGCGTCACCCTGAAACTAACCGTTGTCGTAAGAGTCATCAAAATACTGGTGCTGGTAATCCAGTTGAGGTTCCAAAGACTGGAGACACAAAAGAACAACCAAAAAAGGAATTTAATGGTACCACCGCGGTCGCTGGCTCTGCTGCTATAGGTTTAGGTATTGCAATCTTCCAGTTTAAGGACGAAATCTTTGTAATAATTCGTAAGATTTTTCTCCATAAATAGGATTTACCTCTGTTAAAAATCTCCAAAAATCTTAATTAGCAGTCTTGACATGAGAGTGCTAATGGGCTATACTCTTATTAACTTAGCAATAAAACATGAAGAGTGCTAAATAATTTAAAAGGAGTATTTAATGAGTAAAATTATTGGAATTGACCTTGGTACTACGAACTCTGCGTTCGCGTACATGGTCGCTGGAAAACCAGAAGTTATTACAAATGCTGAAGGTGACCGTACTACTCCATCAGTAGTCGCCGTCACGAAAAAAGGTGAACGCCTAGTAGGTAAAGTCGCTCAGCGTCAGCGTGTCACCAACCCAAAGAACACAATTTACGGTATTAAGCGTCTTATCGGTCGTAAGTTCGAAGATAAGGAAGTTCAACGCGACCTCGATATTATGCCATACAAGATTGTTAAAAAAGGTGACGGTGTCGCCGTTGAGATGGATGGCAAAACTTATACTCCAGAAGAAGTCTCTGCTATGATTCTTTCTAAAATCAAAGCTGATGCTGAGGCCTTCTTAGGTGAAAAAGTTACCGAAGCTATCATTACCGTCCCAGCCTACTTTGACGATTCCCAGCGCCAAGCAACCAAAGATGCAGGTAAAATTGCTGGCCTTGAAGTAAAGCGTATTATTAATGAGCCTACTGCAGCCGCCTTGGCCTACGGTCTTGAGAAGAAAAATGAAGAGAAAATCGCAGTTTTCGACCTTGGTGGTGGTACTTTCGATGTCTCCATTCTTGAATTAGGTGACGGTGTCTTTGAGGTACTTTCAACCAATGGTGATACCCACCTTGGTGGTGAAGACTTCGATAATATTATCGTTAACTTCCTATGTGATCGCTTCAAGGATGAGTCTGGTATCGATATTAAAAACGATGCAGCCGCTATGCAGCGCGTGAAGGATGAAGCTGAGAAAGCTAAGAAAGAGTTGTCATCAGCCAAAGAAACTGAAATTAACCTCCCATTCCTTTCTGCTGATGCTGACGGTCCAAAACATTTTGAATATACTCTCACTCGCTCCAAGATGGAAGAGTTGGTTGCGCCACTTCTAGAACGTCTTGCTGGACCAGTCGAGAAAGCCCTCAAAGATGCAAAGCTTCAAACTTCAGATATTAACGAAGTCGTGATGGTTGGTGGTATGACCCGTATGCCAGCTGTTGTAGAAAAAGTTAAGAGTATCTTTGGTAAGGAACCAATGCAGGGTGTGAACCCGGATGAAGTCGTTGCTGTTGGTGCAGCTATTCAAGGTGGTGTCTTACAAGGTGATGTTAAGGATGTTCTTCTTCTTGATGTTACTCCACTCTCTCTAGGTATCGAAACTATGGGTGGTGTCTCAACTAAGCTTATCGAGCGCAACACTACTATTCCAACTTCAAAATCAGAAACCTTCTCAACTGCTGCTGATAACCAGCCACAGGTTGAGATTCACGTCCTCCAAGGTGAACGCGAGATGGCCGCTGACAATAAATCACTTGGTCGTTTCATCCTTGATGGTATTGCCCCAGCTCCACGTGGCGTCCCACAAATCGAAGTAACCTTTAATATTGATGCTAACGGTATTCTTAACGTTACCGCTCGCGATAAAGGTACCGGCAAGGAACAGAGTATCACTATTCAGAACTCTGGCAACATGTCGAAAGAGGATATTGAAAAAGCTCAGAAAGATGCTGAACTCCACGCTGACGAAGATAAGAAGAAGCGCGAAGCTATTGATGCCAAGAATAAACTTGAGCAAACAATCTACCAGACTGAAAAAATGCCTGAAGAATACAAGGATAAGATCTCAGACGAAGATAAAGAGACTATCAAGAAGGCTGTTGAGGAAGCTAAGGAGGTCCTTAAGGACACCTCTGCGGATACCGAAAAATTTGAAGCAGCCGCTAAGGAACTTTCTAACAAAGTCATGCCAATCGGCGCAAAACTTTATCAGTCTGCTTCAAACGACAAATCAGCGGAGGCTGATGCTTCCAAAAATCCATCAGATGGTGAACCAGTTGAAGGTGAAGTGGTTGATAAGTAATTATCCCCAGAATTAAAACAGCTTAAAATGCTAATTTAAAAAATACCCCGCAAGGGGTATTTTTGTTTGA
>CAJZIB010000017.1 GCA_916049555.1 uncultured Candidatus Saccharibacteria bacterium
GAGCGCTTCCTTGCCAAGGAAGAGGTCGAGAGTTAGAGTCTCTTAGCTCGCACCATTATCATAATCTATTTAAAAGATTGTGGTAGGAATTCCCCACTGAAACCCCCCTTTCAGTGGGGAATTTTTGCTCTTAGAGTATTGCAGAAAAAACCATAGACTCTTATAATAGAGTTATATAAAAAGGAGAAACAATGCCAAATCTATTTACAATCGGAATGATCTGTTTAGGTCTCGTGGTAGTATTGATTATCTATCTTATCTCGACCTACAACTCCCTCATTCGTCTCAATGAGCGCGTAAAAGAAGCTTGGTCTGGTATTACTGTCATCTTGAAACTTCGTGGTGACCTTATTCCAAACCTTGTTGCCACCGTTCAGGGTTACGCCAAGCACGAAAAAGAAACTTTTGAGGAAGTCACCAAGGCTCGTAGCGCCGTGATGTCTGCCAAGACTGTAGACGAAACTGCTGCTGCTGAAAAATCCCTTCAGGGTGCTCTTAGCAAAGTCTTTGCCATCGCAGAGGCTTACCCAGAGCTCAAGGCTAACGAAAACTTCTTGAAACTTCAAGATCAGCTCGTTGACACTGAGGAAAAACTTCAGGCTTCCCGTCGTTTTTATAACGCAGGCGCAAGGGACTTCAATACCCGCATTATTCAATTCCCAGTCAATATCCTCTTCGGTTCTCGTTTTGAGAAATACACCTACTTCACCGTAGATGAAGAAGAGATGAAGAAATTGGATAAGGCTCCAAAAGTCGAGTTCTAATCAATACTTAAAGGATATAGAAAAGAGGGGATTAATTCCTCTCTTTTCTTCAAATCAACTATGTATAAACAGATTGACGAAAATAAACGCAACACAGTTCTAATCTTTTTAGGCTTTATTATTTTAATTTCATTTCTTGGTGGTGGCATCGCCTACCTAAATAATGATCCAACCATCGCCATCACGACAACTATTGTTGCTTTAATTTATGCCGCGGTGCAATATTTTTTCTCGACCCAGCTGGCAATTATGATGACCGGCGCCAAAAAAGCTAATCGTCGCGATCATCGTCGCTTATATAATATTGTTGAAAACCTAACCATTACCGCTGGTATGCCAATGCCCGAGGTTTATATTATTAATGATCCGGCGCCAAATGCTTTCGCTACTGGACGCGACCCAGATCATGCTATTGTCGCTGCCACTACTGGCTTAATCGATATCATGGATGATAAGGAATTGACCGCTGTCATGGCTCATGAATTATCCCACGTCCGCAACTATGATATCCGTGTATCCGCTATTGCTTTTTCTCTCGTCTGTATTATCGGATTTCTCTCTGATGTTGGTATTCGTATGACACGATACTCAAGGAAAAATGACGAAGAAAATAGTCCAGTTGGACTTTTAATGATTATTTTAGGTTCCGTTTTTGCTCCCCTTGTCGCCAGTATTGCACAGATGGCCGTCTCGCGTGAGCGTGAATATCTTGCTGATGTTAGTGCTGTCGAGCTAACCCGTTTTCCGGAAGGGATGATTTCTGCCCTCAAAAAGCTTGAAGAGCATTCAAGGCCGATGACTAGACAAAACGCTGCCACAGAAGCAATGTTTATTAATTCACCGCTCAAAAAACAAGCCGTCAATCTCTTCAGCACCCATCCGCCAATCGAAAAGAGAATTGAACGTCTTGAACATGCAAAATATAGTTTCTAATAATTTCTAAAATCAAAAGTGGAGGTATAAGTGGTAAAAAATAATAAATCAGAGAAAAATTCTGGGCGCATCAAATTACACCGTTCGTTCAGACGTTCATATCGCGAGGATTATGAGCGAAAAACTGAAACTCCAGGACTAATGGCGCATGCCGCGGCCGCTCTGAGGATTATCCGTAAAAACTGGAAAATCTTTTTACCACTCATCGGTCTAGTGGTCTTACTCTACATTATCCTGGTTGGTTTGATGGCTGAGTCCACCTTTGTTGAGTTTAAAGAATCTGTTGAAACCACCAATAAAGAACTCGTCAAAGGTCGTCTTGGCAATCTCGGTCGTGCTGGCCTCACTCTCATAGGTACTGTCACAACTGGTGGGCTAACAAACATGAACGATGCTCAGAAAATCTTCGCCATCCTCCTCTTTCTCATCACCTGGCTAGTTTCCATCTATCTCACTCGCCATCTTCTTGCTGGACATAAGCCAAAAATGCGCGATGGTCTCTATAACGCCTTGTCTCCGCTTGTCTCCACTTTCTTTGTCGGCCTGATTGTCTTCATCGAGCTTATCCCAATTATGCTCGTCATCATCACCTACCAAGCTGCCATCTCAACCGAGTTTCTCAAAACTCCATTTTATGCACTGGTCTATTTTATTTTTGCCAGCCTCATGACTTTGCTCAGCGTCTATCTTACCTCTAGCTCTGTTATGGGTCTAGTTGCAGTCTCCGCTCCGGGGCTCTATCCGCTCACCGCGATCGAAACTGCCAGAAACCTAGTAGCCGGTCGCCGAATTCGCTTCCTCATCCGTATCATCTATCTCATTTTCTGTATTGCGTTCTGGTATGTAGTCATCGTTCTTCCTGCTATTCTACTCGACATTCTAATCAAGGGTGCCTTCCCAGTTCTCAAAGATCTCAATATTCCATTTGTTCCGTTTGTCCTTCTTGTTGTCACCGTTTTTCTCTTTGTCTTCATCTCAATCTATTTCTATCTTTTCTATCGCCAACTCCTTGACTATAAAGATGATTTTTATCCAGTGAAGATCGAACCAAAGAATAATCAAAAGAAGACTGAATCAGGGTTAAACCAAAAGAAAACTAAAACAGAAGCTGACCAGAATAAAGTCGAACCAGAATCAGATTCCAAGAAGCCAAAATTTAGTTTGAAGAAATTTAGGTTTAAAAAGAAGGCGTCAAAAAATGAATAATACTAACCAATCCGAAGTACATGAAGAAAATCAAACCGAGCATCGCGCCCCAGCTCTACATAAAGCCCATTTGAATAAAACTGAAGCCAAGGAGCGCATTGAAAAGCTCCGTGAACTTATCAATGACTATCGCTACCACTATCACGTTCTCGATCAGTCTATCATGTCGGAATCGGCTGCCGACTCCCTCAAGCATGAGCTAACCTTGCTCGAGGAAGCTTTTCCGGAATTAATTACCCCGGATTCACCAACTCAGCGCGTCGCCGGCAAGCCACTTGATAAATTTCAAAAAGTTACTCATCAGTCTAGGATGATTTCTCTGGCCGACGTATTCTCTGAGTCTGAAGTGCGCGACTGGGTGGCGAGAAATTATAAACTAGTTAGTCCAGACACCAAGTTTACTTATTTCACTGACATTAAGATGGATGGTTTGGCCATGTCTCTGCATTATCGTCATGGAATTTTAGAACAGGCGGTTACTCGGGGAGACGGTCTGGTTGGCGAGGATGTCACGATGAATGTCCGTACGATTGCCAATGTTCCACTTAAGTTAAAAGGAGACCCGAAGGAAATACCAGAAGAGGTCGAAGTGCGTGGCGAGGTGATTATTTTTAAAGAAGATTTTGCCAAAATTAATCAGCGCCAAATCGAAAAAAAGGAGAAAACTTTCGCCAATCCGAGAAACCTTGCTGCCGGCTCGATTCGCCAGCTTGATCCAAAAGTGGCTGCCTCAAGACCCTTGCGTTTTATGGCTTATGACCTGGTCACTCCTAACCTTGCCACCAATCAGCTAGCTTATCAGACCATTCGCAAATTCGGCTTCCAGACTTCAATGCAGGACCGCACCTTTGATTCGCTCGATCAGGTGATTGCCGAAATTCACCACCTCGGCGAAATTCGCGCCAGTCTGCCCTTTGGTACAGATGGTATGGTGATTAAAATCAATGATCGCAAAATCTATCAAGACCTCGGGATTATTGGTAAGACCCCACGCGCTGCGGTAGCTTATAAATATCCAGCCGAAGAAGCCACCACCAAGGTTCGTGACATCGTTATCTCAATCGGTCGCACTGGCGCCGCAACTCCAGTCGCCATCTTTGATCCAGTTGAAGTAGCTGGAAGTATAGTTCGTCATGCCACTCTCCATAACGCCGACGAAATTGATCGACTCGGTCTTCGCATCGGTGACACCGTTATTATATATAAAGCTGGTGATATCATTCCTCAAATTAAGGAGGTTCTCACCATGCTTCGCAGTGAGGATTCAGTAGAATTTAATTACGAAGAGGCCCTAAAATCACAATACCCAGAACTAGAATTTGAGCGCCCAGCTGGTGAGGTAGTTTATCGTGTAAAAGGACTCGATTCAAATCTAATCTTAAAACGCTCCATTGAATATTACGCCAGTAAGCCAGCACTCAATATCGAAGGTTTGGGCGAGAAAAACGTCAATCTTCTTGTTGATTCTAAATTAGTAAATAATCTCTCTGATCTTTACCGTCTTGACGTCACGCAAATCGCCAAACTTGATCGCTTTGGCGAGCTTTCTGCAAAAAAGCTGATAGATGCAATTGAAAAATCAAAATCAATGCCACTGAGCAAATTTATTACCGCTCTTGGCATTCGTCATGTTGGGGTGCAGACCTCAATTTCGCTCGCCAATTATTTCAAAACCCTAGATGCATTAGTTGATGCCACGGCCGATGACCTACTTTCGATTCCAGACATTGGCCAAGTGGTTGCGGAATCCATTCTGGCTTATTTTGCCGATGAGGATAATCTCGCGCAGCTCAAAATGATGCAAGAATTAGGTGTGAAACCATATTTTGAAGATAAATCTGGCCAACCACTCGCCGGTAAAAGTTATGTTGTTTCTGGCACACTTTCTTCAATGGGACGCGAGGAGGCGGAGGAGAAACTGCGCGCTCTCGGTGCTACAGTCACTGGCTCGGTCACAAAAACCACTACCGCTCTTATTGTTGGGGAAAAACCAGGTGCCAGTAAAACCACCAAGGCGGAAAAATTGGGTATCCCGGTCTTGCAAGAAGAGGCATTCTTGGAATTGATCGAAAATTAACTAAGTATCTTGGTTTAAAAAGCATCTTAAAAATAACTAGTTATCTTGATCTAAAAATATCCTAAGATTTAACCTAAAAAATTTAACTTAAAGATCAAAGGGTTATTAAAAAAGTCACCCATTAGGGTGACTTTTTATGCTAGTAATAACTCTGAAGCTTAGTTATTGGAAAACCTTAGTTATTGAATGGATTTGCGAGGCTGAGATCTGGGTTTTCTTCTGCAATGCGCATCAATTCATTGTATTTAGCGATGCGCTCTGAGCGTGAAAGGGAACCAGTCTTAATCTGACCAGCACCAAGACCCACTGCAAGGTGAGCGATTGAATTATCTTCAGTTTCACCGGAGCGGTGAGAAATGATTGTGTTAAATCCATTTTTCTTAGCCATCATAACGGCGTCAATTGTCTCAGAAAGTGAACCAATCTGATTTGGCTTAATCAAAATTGCGTTGCCAGCTTTTTCTTCAATGCCACGGCGCAAAAGTTTGGTATTTGTGACAAAAAGATCATCGCCAACTAGTTGTACGCGGTCGCCCAACTTCTTAGTTAGAAGTTTCCAGCCTTCCCAGTCGTTTTCGGCTAGGCCGTCTTCAATTGAAACTACTGGATAATTATCTAGAATCCAGCCATACCAATCGATCATCTCTTCAGAAGTTTTAGTTTCATTTGAAGTCTTAATCTGGTAACGACCATCTTTGTAGAACTCGGAAGAAGCAATGTCCATCGCAATTGCAATATCTTCACCAGGTTTGTAACCAGCAGCTTCAATAGCGAGTTTAATACATTCAAGTGGTTCGTTATTGCCGTCTTTCACGCGTGGTGCATAACCACCTTCATCACCAACCGTGGTAGCATAACCGCGTTCTTTTAATACCTTTTTTAAGGCATGGAAAGTTTCTGCACCCATACGTACTGCATCAAAAATATTGGTTGCGCCAAGTGGCATGAGCATATATTCCTGAAAATCAGTGCTCCAGTCCGCGTGTGCACCACCATTCATGACGTTCATCATTGGCATTGGCAGCGACATAATCTCTTGAGTACCAGCGAGACTTGCTACATATTCATAAAAATGGATACGTTTTGCACGAGCCATTGCCTTTGCAGTTGCCATCGAGACTGCGAGAATTGCATTCGCACCAAGATTTGATTTATTTTCGGTCCCGTCAAGATCAATCATCATCTGATCAACAGTATTTTGCTCAGCTGTGTTACCAACTAGGTGATCACGAATCTGGTGATTAATATTATGAACCGCCTTTAAAACACCTTTGCCGTTATAGTAATTAGAATCGCCGTCGCGAAGTTCCAAAGCCTCACCTGAACCAGTCGAAGCACCAGAAGGAACCATTGCGCGACCAACACTACCGTCAGACAGGAAAACGTCTGCCTCAACGGTTGGATTGCCGCGGCTATCTAGAATTTGTCTTGCTTTAATTTCTTTGATTGTTAGATTATCCATAAGCTCATTATAGCATTTATTGAATCACTTATGGTATGATGTATTAAAGAAATTTCTAATAACGAAAGGTGTATGATGTCAGAAGAAAAATATGGCGACATAGATGTGAATCCGATTGAAACTCAACTTGATGAGGATTTGGATTCAAAGATAACAACCCCTCAGGAAGCGCCAGTAACTTCTGACGAAAAGCCAGAACTAGATAACGTAGTGCCTGAAGTAGTGGTAGTAGAAGAAGTGGCTGAAGTAGTAGCCGACCCTAAACTTCTCGAAGAGCCAGCTGAAGTAGTGGCCGATTCTAAGCTCCTCGAAGAGCCAGCTGAAGTAGTGGTCGATCCTAAACTTCTCGAAGAGCCAGCTGAAACGGAAACTGTTTTGCTGGAGGCTACAACAGTTCAGGAAGATAAAAAAGCTCAATCGAAAAAGCCAAAGAGTAAAAAAAGGATTATTTTTGGAGCTATAGCTCTAACTGTGGTTGCTGGTTGTGGTGTCGCCGCCTATTTTTATAGTTTGCCAGAAAAAGTTGCTGCCGATGCTATTACTGGCTATATCAAACAGGCAAATAAGCAAATGCATATGTCTGGCAGTATAGAGATTAAACCACGCCAGAATAATGAATTAGCCAGTCTTCTTCAAAGTATCCATCTTGATTTTCAGTCTGACACAAATCACTTTAATAATAATGTCAGCGTGAATTTTAATCTAGCCATGCAGGGCGGCCAGAACGTCAACTTCAGTCTTAATGCTTATGTTCAGGAGAACGGTGTTATCTATCTCAACGTCGACAAACTAAAAGATGCTTTTAATAAAGCCACAAGCTTCATGCCAATCGTCCCTGATGGACAAAATGGGACTCCGTCAATTCTTGGGCTCTTGCAAAAAGCCATCGGCACCATAGAGGGAAAATGGTGGCGCATCAATGTCAACGAAACTGTTAATGCGGTTGGTGACAACGGGCAAAAAATGGATCAAAAAGAGAAGGAAAAGGTTGTCTCAAGATATAACTGTTTTGTTCGTGAAGTCAAGAAGGATCTCGAGCAGACTGATAAAGTTGCTGACAGTTATCGCAAATCCCCGTTCCTTGCGGTCAAGCCAGCAAACGTAGATGATCTTAAAAATAATAGTACCGCAAACCGCGTCAAGGAAACCGGTATGCTCTATCAAGCCAGTATTGATTCGAATAAACTTTTTGAGTTCATACGAGACAAAAAACAGCTGGCTGAAAAAAGTGGCATCTCTAGCTGTTTTGAAGAGGAGAATAGTCAGAACGAGGATCCATCACTTGACGATTCTAGAGACTCAGATAAAACAAAAGAAGATCATAAGCATAATGAAGAAGAAGTTAAGAAACTTGCAGAGAGCTTGAAGAATGTCTACCTTGGTGTTGATTTCTTCACTCATCAGTTAAAGAGCTTCTTCATCTATAACTCTGATAAAAGCTATGAGTTCAGTGGTGCGATTAGTTTTGACCAAAATAAGGCCTTTGCCTTCAATGCCCCAAGCAACTCGCGACCAATCACTGATCTTGTGAATGATTTGACGAAAGATCTTGGCCAAGATATCGATAATCTTCTTCATGGAATTACTAAAGAGCAGTCAGAACTCTTTGGTAACTTCGGTACTGATGCCGAGGATGCTACAAATCAGCTTTAGTGCTACAATTATTGCGTGATTTCAGAAGAACTTAAAGCCAAACTAAAAACCTTGCCCTCTGCACCTGGAGTATATTTCCATAAAAACCAGCAGGGCGAGGTTATTTATGTTGGGAAAGCGGCGGTTTTAAAAAATCGCGTACGCCAGTACTTTCAAAATACCGAAAAAGATCCCAAAACCGAGGCGCTAGTTTCCGAAATTTTTGACACCGACTGGATCGTGGTTGATACAGAGATGGATGCGCTCTTCCTTGAATCGGAAATGATTAAGCGCTACATGCCGCAATGGAATATTCTGCTAAGAGATGACAAAACCGTTAGCTATGTTCGTATCGATATGAAAAGTGAGGTGCCATATGTCACAACTACTCGTAATCCACTTGACGATGGGGCCGTCTATGTCGGTCCGTTTTATGCTAAAAATACAATTATCAAAGCCCTTCGGGTACTTCGCAAAATTTTCCCTTTTTATGAAAAGCCTTATGATGGCAAGAAAAATTTGAACACCGACCTTGGGCTCACTCCAGGTATTGAAGTTGGCAGAACTGCACCAAAAGATTATAAAAAGAACTTGCGATTTCTTATTAGATATCTCAATGGCGACCGCGAGAAACTAATTTTAGACCTTGAAAAGCAAATGAAAACTGCTGCTTCTCTGGGCGATTTTGAGGAAGCCGCAAAATTACGTGATGAATATTTTGGCTTGAAGGGATTAAAGCGCAAAATTATTTTTTCCGACAAGGAATTTATGGATTTGTCCTCGGATAAGGCACTATCTGAACTCCAGCAGCTCTTGAATCTTAAGGAACCTCCACGTCGCATTGAGGGTTATGATATTTCGCATATTTCCGGCACCAATACCGTTGCCAGTATGGTAGTTTTTCAAAATGGCGCCTCGGATCGTACTGCCTACCGCAAGTTTAAGATTAGAAGTAGTAAAAATGACGATACCGCCAGCATGTATGAAGTAATTTTTCGCCGTCTCAAACATCCAGAATGGCCGTTCCCGGATCTAATCCTGCTTGATGGAAGCACTCAGCAATTAAATGCGGTTCTCCCACTCCTGTCCGCCGCCAATATCCCGGTACTTGGGCGGAATAAATCTGGTGACCATACGAGAAACGCTGATGTTAACTTGATTATTCCCATCAGGGAATCAAGCGGTGAATTTCGTTTTGAGTCAAAACTTTATTCAAACGATTCACATCTTGCCAAACTCATCACCAGAATCGATGAAGAATCTCATCGTTTTGCCATCACTTATCATCGTCAGCTTCGCAGCAAGGACCTATTCAAACGTTAAGTTTGTGCTATAATTCGATTATGATTAAAAAACAACTTTCCGTCTTTCTCTTCCGTTGGCTAGTCTCTTCTGCTGGTATGTGGCTCTGTATTAACGCCTTTGGCAGGATTGATGAGGGTGCCAATAGTTTTTGGCTCTATCTCTCGGCTGGACTCGTGATGTCTCTAGTTAATGCCGTGGTTAAGCCAATTGCCACTCTCCTTAGTCTCCCCTTAATTATCTTTTCCATGGGAATTTTTACGCTCATCCTAAATATCCTAATGATCGCCCTAGTCGTCTGGCTCGTCCCACACGTCCACATGGGAACAATAGGAGTAATTCTATCTTGGCTTCTGATGAGCGGGATAAATAGTCTTGTTAATTTCCTCGTCCCATCTTATAATTAATCTATGAATATTGGAAATCTTTTAGAAATCTCGACACTCGTTTCTGCTGTACTTTGTATTTTATTGATTCTTTTACAACAACGTGGTGCCTCGCTTGGGGCTGGCTTTGGCGCTTCCGGTGAACTCTATACTACTCGCCGTGGTCTTGACCGCTCTCTCTTTAACGTTACAATCTTCTTCTCTTTGGTCTTCGTATTCTCAATCCTAGGATTACTTTTGATTCCATCATAATTTTGTATCATGAATAAAATTTTCAAAAAGAGTGGGCGCAAAATAGCAAAGAAAATCTCCCTTTTTTCAAAAAAGGTTAATGAAGATGGCCGTGAACATATTAAAGAAAATCTGATTGGCCATATTTCGCATATCAAAAATGTCCGACTTTACATTGTCGAGTGGCTCCTGATGGTCTCTGTGGTGATATTACTCTCCATCGCTCAGGCGTATTGGTATCTAAATACTTTTGCCGTAGAGACTTATACTAGTGGCGGTACTTATACTGAGGCGACTCTAGGGAAGATTAATTCCTTCAATCCACTTTTTACCTCTACTAGCTCCGAGGAAACTCTTTCACGTCTCCTTTTTGCCACCCTCAGCGCCACCGATTATTCTGGACACACCGGATTGGGGTTAGCCGAGTCAATCCATGCAAACGATACTGGTGACATTTGGACTGTTAAGCTTCGTAAAAATCTTAAGTGGTCTGATGGCGAACCGATTACTAATAAGGATATTTTATATACCATTAAAACCATCCAGAGTCCTCGCATCAAGACTAATTTTGCTTCCAAGCTTGTCGGTGTTACGGCTGCAGAAAATGAGCAAGGTGAAATTGTCTTTACCCTCACTTCTCCAAACGCCTTCTTTGAGAGTTCGCTTGATCTACCAATCCTTCCGTCACATATTCTCGGTGATGTGGCGCCTGAGCTTCTGCTCGAAAATAAATTCTCCAGCCGTCCAGTCACTTCTGGCGCCTTTACGGTGAACGCGACTCAGAATATCGGTAATGAAGGTGAGAAAATTGTCTACCTCACAGCCAATCCAAAATATTATAAAAATAAACCGCTACTCGACAGTTTTTCTATTCATGCATTCCTAAACCTGACGGATATCAAGAATGCCGTTAAGAATGGTACGGTTACCGCTACAGCTGATCTGCCATCAAAATTTGCCACCGAGGTAAGTTCGAGTAATGTCAATGAGTATCAAAGTTCCGTGAATTATGGTGTGTTTGCCTTCTTTAATACCGAGAGTAACCTCCTAAAAGACAAGGCTTTACGTCAGGCTATTCGTCTAGGTCTCAATTTAAACAATCTCCGTACTGGTCTCAGTGGGGAATTGCCACTTGACTATCCGATCTTGGAATCTCAAATCGAATCGATTACTTTTCCAAGTATTCCAAAAACTGATGTCACCACGGCCAAGGCTGAAATCGAAAAACTAAAGGCTGCAAACTCTGCACTTACAACTGAGAAGATCAAAATTATTACCATCAAAGGTGATAATTATCTTGAAGAATTTGCTAATCGCATCGCTTCTCAGTTGGAAAGCCTCGGTCTCGGTGCCACTGTCTCAGTTTATGATTCCAACCAGGATTTTAGGCTCAACATCTTGCGTCCTCGTGCCTATGATTTATTAATTTACGAAATCGGTCTCGGTCCAGATCCAGATGTCATTGCTTATTATCATAGCCTTGAGGCTAGCGAAAATGGTCATAACCTTAGTAACTATAAAAACTCGGTGGTGAATGATCTTTTGCTTAGCGCCCGTTCAAACATGGATGCCGGACTGCGTGCTGCCAAGTATCAAAAGTTCCTCGAGCGCTGGGTGGATGATGTACCGGCTATCGGTTTATATCAGACGACCTTGCCATATTTTGTCAACCGCAACGTACGCGCCTTTTCTCAGGAAAATCGCTTGGTCACATCTACTGATCGTTTTGTCGATATCGAAAACTGGGCCACCAAAAAGACCGTCAAAAACCGCACACCGTAATAAGTTAAACGAAAAAGGATTATGAAATTATATCTTGCATCATACGCCATGGTTTCTATGGCAAAAATCATCAAGCATGAGGGGAATAATTTTGCTGGAAAGAAAGCAATTTTTATTCCAACCGCCGGTGATCCATACGATATTAAAGATTTTGTTGAAGCTGACAGAATTGCGCTCGAGAAATATGGCCTTGATATTGTCGAGATGGATATAAAAAATAAAAATGTAGAAGAAATTCGAAAAGCTATTGTTGGTGCCGATATTGTCTTGGTTGCGGGCGGAGATACTTTCTATCTGATGGAGAAATTAAAAGAAAGCGGTGCTGATAAAGTTATAAAAGATTTTATAGAAAAGAACGGCATTTATATTGGTTCCAGTGCAGGATCTATTATTTGTTGTCCAACTATCGAGGGTGCGGAAGAATTTGATAATCCAAATCTGGCAAAAGGATTGAACGATTTTGACGGAATGGGAGTTTTTAAAGACGTAATAATTCCACATGTACAGAAAGAAAAATATTTTGAGCGCATAAAAAGGACAACTGAAAGGTTGGAATCTAAGGGCTATAAGGTATATCCTTTGACCGACGACGATGTCCTATTTTTTGACGGACATTCTTGTGTGATCTTATAAAAGCTCCAGAGACAAAGAAAATAAGTTTTTATATGGTGCACCTGTTTGCCCCTTGGGACGCTCCAGGTGTGTAAAAAAAAGAACTCCGTTAGGAGTTAATTTTATATGGTGCACCTGTTTGCCCCTTGGGACGCTCCAGGTGTGTAAAAAAAAGAACTCCGTTAGGAGTTAATTTTATATGGTGCACCTGACTAGACTCGAACTAGCACACCCGAAGGCACTACCACCTCAAG